>JANOUM010000950.1:0-7540 GCA_031416855.1 Rhodoferax sp.
CGATCAGGACGCGTCCGATTTGGCCGCGCGTATTTGCTGCTTGTTGCAGGTGACCGCACGGTACCTGGGCGTCGCCCCCCTGCCGCAAGCACCTGCGCCCCGTGGTTGGCGACAATTACCATGGCCGGTCGCATTGACTCATCAGAATTGCTACCGCTGATGACCCGTTGCCTCACGTAAACTGTTACCTGTCGGATAGGCAGGCGGGGGCAGGACGTGACGAAGCAAGGGCGAATCAGCATGACTACACGCAGGGAATTGATTGAGGCCATTGGAGCGAGATACCGCGACGTGGCGACGAGCGAGAAGAAGACGATCCTCGACGAGTTCGTGGCACTCACGGGATACCACCGCAAGCATGCGACCCGGGTCCTGGGTAAAGCTTCCCGGGTCGAGCAGA
Organism: Rhodoferax sp.; assembly: GCA_031416855.1. Lineage (GTDB taxonomy): Bacteria > Pseudomonadota > Gammaproteobacteria > Burkholderiales > Burkholderiaceae_C > CAISIP01. The sequence goes on from JANOUM010000950.1 coordinate 401, forward strand.
AGGCGCCATCGTCTGCGCGGTCTACGCGGGGCTTTTCGAGTAAGCCGGCCTGTACGGCAAGCCAGCAAATGCCGATGAACATCGCAATGCCAAATGCAAGACTTATGAAATCGCTCATGGTGTCACCTCCACATCGGTAAATTTGCCAATGAAATATTCCAGGTCCAGCTCGGCCCGCAGCACGTCCATGTAGGGGTCTGGCGCGGCCGGATGCAGCAGGCGCGCGTGTGCCGCCTTGAGCGCGGACAGCACTTTTAGCAAGGTCGCCATCGGGATGGTGTTCATATGGCCGTCATCAAAAACGCTGGCACACCGGCAGCCTGGCCGCGCTTGCAGGCGGCGTCGTCTGCCACCCACAGATCCTCGATGCGCGCAGCCTCTTGGTGGTCCATCAACGCATCGTTCGCCTTGTCCAGCACCTCGCACACCGGGTCGTCAGCCCGCATGCGGCCGGTGATGGCCGACAGCATGGAAATGATTTCCTCGGTGGCGAGGCCAGCCCTGCAGTGGGCGAGGCCGTCGGCTTTGCTCATGCTGCCACCCCTGCGGCGACAAACGCCTCGAACCGCTCGTCCGTCATGTCGGTGCAGTCAACGTCGGTTGACAGCACATCAGCGGGGTGCACCCACCGAAAGTCGCTGCCTCGACGAACGAATCTGAATCCTTGCTGCTGTAGGGTCATGCTGGGTGCTCCTGGTTGGTTGGGGGGTTGGGGTATTATTAGGTATACCTTACATATATGTAAATAGGTATTCCTAACTATTTATGCAAAAATACTTCCTCAGTACAAACCCTATGCCGGGTCCGGCGGGAAGAATTTGAGGACGGCGGACGCCTGAGCGACCTGCTCTTACACTGGAGACAACGATGGCCAAGTCAAAAATAGAATGGACGGACTACACCTTCAACGGGTGGATTGGGTGCACCCGCGTCAGTCCGGGGTGCGACAACTGCTATGCGGCCGCGCAGGACCGTTTCCGCGGATGGACTGCGCAGGGATGGGGGGCTGGCAAGCCGCGGCGGCGCACCAGTGAGGCCAACTGGAAGATACCCGGGCGGTGGAACAGATTGGCAGAGCAAAGGGGCGCGCGGGCCAAGGTGTTCTGCTCCAGCCTGGCCGACGTCTTTGACAACGAGGTGCCTGACGACTGGCGGGCGGATCTGGCGCAACTAATTGCGAGCGCGCCGGCGCTGGACTGGCAACTGCTGACCAAGCGGATCGGCAATGCGCCGACGATGCTGCGCGCCATGTTCCCAGCAGGTACGCCTGACAATGTGTGGGTGGGTGCGACCATCGTCAATCGCGAGGAATTGCTGCGTGATGGCCCGAAGCTGATGAGCACGCCGGCCGCGACGCGCTTCTGGAGTGCCGAGCCGCTTCTCGAGGATCTGGGCGAGCTGCCGCCTTACCTGGTGCCGAACTGGGTGATTGTGGGCGGGGAGAGCGGTCCGAAAGCCAGGCCGATGGAGCTGGCATGGGCGCAGTCATTGGTTGCGCAATGCAAGAGCGCCGGCGCCCGGGTGTTCATGAAGCAGCTGGGATCGAATCCACAGCAGGCCGGGGACGCCTACGAAAAGAGCTCGGGTAAGGGCTCGGTCATGATCGAGTGGCCGCGATCACTTCGCGTGCGGCAAACACCCGTTACCAATTAAAACAGGCCGGGTTGGTTTCGGTCCTTGGCAACATCAGTCCAAAGGCGCTGAGGCAGCTCGTGCCGCGCGAAGAACACGAGACGGTATATTTCTCGGCCTCGGTTGTTGTTCACCAGCGGAATAGTTTCGCTGAAGTCGAAGCCAAGCCCTTTGACCAGGCCAATCCAGTACTGCAGGAAAGCGTCTGCCAGGTTGGCATTGCTCACGCCGACCAGGGCCTCTCTCCATCCAGGCGCCACGGCATCAAATCGCCCGCGGTCCGTTTCCATGGCGACATTGCGAAACAGATCCATGGTCATGAAATTGACGGCAAAGTCCACGTTGGGAAGTTTTGCCAGGGCGCGAATCATGTCGAACGAGAGGAGAGACAAGTTGTAGGGATCCAGGTATGCGAGGCACAGCGCGCCCTTGGGTACCTGCCTGACAATCCGGTGAACGGTTTCGTCGGCCGGCCCATCGAACGTCTTGACCGGGGCGCCAAGTGCTGACAGGCGCATGTCTGCTGCTGCCGTTCGCTCGGGCTCAAGGTCGCCCAGCAACATACGCGTGTATGCGGTGCCGCTTTGCTTTGATTGGCGCCAAGCCACGACACAACCGCCATCTCGGGTGAAGTCCTCCCCTTCCACCTGGATGCGACCAGGCCCGCAAAACGGATCGATGAACACTCGGTCGGGCCAGCGGTTCATGGCGGCCCATGCTGAGCTGATGTACTTTGCCAAGAGGGTGTGTTTGACCAGTGACACCCAGTCTCCGACACCCTTGCCGTCGGGTCCGCGTTCAACAACAAGGCCGGGGTGTGGATCGGGGTGGACTTCCAACTGGAAGGGTTTGCGTGTCACTGCTGTTTTGCGTCGAGAGATTCGTCTGCGCGCATCTCGCGCACGGTTGGCCCGGTGTCGAGGCGCAGCAGGCCGACAGTATCCACATACCCGAGGGCGTACGTCGCTGCCACGCCGATGCAGACGGCAATTGCGATGCGGCGCAGCGACTTCATGGGCTGTCAGCCCGGCGCGGCTTGTAGTGGGTGTTCTTGCAGGACCCGTCAGGCGACACGCACTTCGAGATGGCGCCCGAGCACGCGCGCGGCGGCCTCGATCTGGTCAAGCCGCGAAGCGTGGCGCAGGTCGAACAGGCGATCCACCTGCGGCATGTGCCAGCCCAGGCGCCGGGCCAACTCCGCTTTCTTGATGCCCTGCTCGGTCATGGCCTGGTACACACCCAGCTTGGCCCCCTCCAGGGCCGACGGGCGCACGGTGTGCTGACCTCGCCGGGGCTTGCTTGCCACCGGCAGGGGCTTGCGCGCATCCACGTAAAACGACAGCGCAGATTCCAATGCATCGACGGCGTACAACAGCGCCTCTTCTTCGTCTTCACCCTGGGTGATGGCTTCGGGCACGTCGGGGAAAGTCACGACGAAACCGCCCTCGGGCTGGGATTCAAGGACGACGGGGTAATTCAACATGGTTCACTTCCCTTTCAGACCGAGTTGCTTTTTGACGCCTTGAACCGTGCCGGTCTTCAGTTCTTTGGCGTGCATGGGCAGCACTGACTGACGCCCGTTCAGGTGCAGCTTTACGTGCGAGCCCTTCGCGTTCTCGAACGTCACACCCTGCTTGAGCAGCCAACGCTTGAATTCGTTCGAGTTCATGCCCCAATAGTAAACACTTGTGTTGTGTTAGTCAACTCGCGCGCGGGCGATTTGCTCCCGGCTTCGTCGGCTCGCCAGTTCCGGTACCGGGGCGGGCTTCGAGCTCCGGCAGTAAGATGTCGGATGCTATCAAATGCGTAGCATCGAAGGAGCGAAGCATGGAAATCAGCGGAATATGGTTACCGGATGCCAATGGCGTCCTTCGCCCTTGCACTATTGATTCGCAGACGGGCGAAGTAACGCCGCATGCAGCGTGCGACGCATCTCAAGCAGCGCGGTCAGGTCTTCTTCGGGCGCTTTGCTGGCTTCGAGCGAGGCTTGCAGCACTTGCATCGCCGGCTCGAAAATGTCAAAGGCCGTGCGCTTCTGATGCTTCGTGAGGGCGATGCATATCGCGTGCAGTGCTGCGCTCATTGCAGACACTTGAAGCGCCAAGAGTCGAGCGCTCGGCTGGGGCGGGTTACTCATGGCTTGCCTTCAAAAAACAGCTTCGACTGAACCAGGTAGTGGCGCGGACGGGCCGTCACGCGGCCTTTTTCTTTGCCGGCAGACGTAAAGGCTCAAGACCGAGGTGCGCGCGAATCACGTTTTCGCAGCGAAAAGCGTCTTCTTCGCCCAGGTTGTTCATCCTGGCTTGCACCTCGCCAGTGAAGCGAGCTAGCGCCGATGGCTTCTTGCCTCCGATCCCTGTCGCCAACCAATCGGGGCTCACGCCGCACAGCCGCGCGGCCGCCAGTAAGTTACTGGCCTCCATCGTTTTTGAATCTCCAGATGTCCAGCCATTCACGGACGGCGGCTTGACTTTGCACGCGCGCGCCAATTCGGCGGCACTGACCTGCGGCGGTCCTTTCATGGCCTCCAACAGCCGTTCAGCAAGCGTAGACAACATAAGGAAAGCCTAAGCGAAGTCTTGTAAGGAATGCCTATTGACAAATACGTAAGGCATACCTAATAATTCAAGCATAACCGACGAAGAAATAATCCAAGTGCTTGGGGGCGTTACGGCGGTCGCCCGCATGCTGGATATCAAACCGCCAAGCGTCTATGGGTGGCTGGAAACTGGCATTCCAGGGGGTCGATTGCGAGACCTTGCAGCTCAAATCGAGATTAAGTCAGAAGGTCGATTCACTCGCCGGCAGAGGTGGCCAGACAGGTACGGTTTCTACTGGCCCGAACTCATCGCCTCCGACGGCGCGCCCGCAGTGCCCGAAGAAGCGAAGGCCTGAGATGGACCCGAAATACCACGCCATCCAACAGCAGGTGCGCGAGCGTGCACTTCGATACATGGAACATCCCGAGGTGAGTGCGATCACGTGGGCCAGCGCTCCCCACGTGTACATACGCCTGCGCGATCTCAGTGGAGGTCCGGGGGGCGTCCTGTCTCCCGGGTGGATAGGTGCGTCCGCAGCAGCTCGTGGCGCATCGCGTCGAATCCCTCCATCCACTCGGGCGGGCGCGGCTCGGTTGAAGCAAGTTCGCGAACGAACGCGCGCTCGAATAGCGTTTTCATTCGAGCTGCGGTTTGCGCTTGCCGGGGCTCTGGCATACCAAGCAGAAGGGCCTGTACCGCGATGCGCAGCACTACTAGCTGCCCTGCCATCTGTTGAGGGTCTGTGATGTCCAGACGCCACAAATCTTTGCCGTCCATTTTGGGGCTGCCTTTCGGTTGCGGGTTGGGGAATTCGCAGTCTATGCCGGCTGGCAGCCCCATCCTTGGCGCCCAACCCGTGCCCGAACAGAAATCGGAGGTGTGAGATGGACTCAATAGACGCCAGCCCGACGCGAAAGCGCATTGACGTGTTTCTGGACAACAAGGCCGCGCACGAGCTGGCCATGTTGGCCGCAGAGACTGCCAAACAGGCGATGCACAACAGATTCAACCACTCGGCCGCTACGCCGCCAACGCCCGAGGCGGCTGCACTGACCGTTGTGCAGGCGTACCCGGAGCGCTGTGATCCAGTGCCGGCTGTGGAGATGGACGGCAACACAATCCGGCTGGATGCTGGCGAGATGCGCAAGTGCGGTGCCGGGGGCGGATGTGTCGTGATGACGGTCGACGTGTTGCGCGGGCTGCTCAATCGGCTCAAGACTTGCGGGAGGGACTGGACGTGAACTTCGACCTGGCTTTCGAGCGGTTGGTAGGCCATGAGGGCGGTTATGTTGACCACCCATCGGACCCCGGAGGCCGCACGAAATATGGAATCAGCCAGCGCAGCTATCCCGGCGAATACATAGAGGGCATGACGCTGGAGCGGGCGAAGGCAATCTACCTGCGCGACTACTACGGCCCGGCCGGGTGCGATGCGGTGCCCGACGGCATCAAGTTCGACCTGTTTGACATGGCCGTGAACAGCGGTGTGAAAACCGCGATTCGCACCCTGCAGCGCACGGTCGGCGTCGGTGATGATGGCATCCTTGGGCCGATCACCCTGCAGGCCGTGGCGTCGATGCCTGCCCTGCGGTTTGTGGCGCGGTTCAACGGCCACCGGCTGGAGTTCATGTCCAGCCTCTCGACCTGGCCGGCGTTCGGGCGCGGGTGGGCCAACCGCATTGCAAAAAACTTGATCGAGGCATAAACCATGAGCCCCTTGATTCTTGGCCCGGTGCTGGAAATTGGCCGCAGCCTGATCGACCGCCTTTTCCCCGACCCATCGCTGAAAGCGAAGGCCGAACTGGACATGATGGTGCTGCTCCAGACGCAGGACATGCAGAAGGTGATCGGCCAGTTGCAAGTCAACGCGGCCGAGGCGGCAAACCCATCGATGTTTGTGGCGGGTTGGAGGCCCTTCGTGGGCTGGTGCTGCGGCCTGGGGTTTCTGTGGGCGGCAATCGGCCAGCCAGTGTTTGGTTACATCGCCACTGTCAAGGGCTGGCCCGCAGCGCCGGCCATTGACACGGACGTGCTGCTGTATGTGCTGGGCGGGATGCTCGGGCTGGGTACGCTGCGCAGCGTCGAAAAGGTTAAGGGCGCGGCCTGAAAATAAGGCCTTTGCGGAACGAGTTCCTCAAAGGATGCGGAACGTGCTGCACCTTTGATAGCTAACAAGTGGTGCCGGAGGCCGGAATCGAACCGGCACGGGTTTTACCCCGCGGGATTTTGAGTCCCGTGCGTCTACCAATTTCACCACTCCGGCATCGGAGAGAGGAGCGTAGAGTATGGCACAGTGCAGGGGATGAAATACCCAACGATCGAAGACGCCATCGGCAAGACGCCCATGGCCGCATTGCAGCGTATTGGTGCTGCCGAGTGCGCTGCACGCGGCAACGTGGTGCTCGGGAAACTCGAGGGCAACAACCCTGCCGGATCGGTGAAGGACCGCCCGGCGGTGTCGATGATCCAGCGTGCACAGGAGCGCGGCCGGATCAAGCCCGGCGACACGCTGATCGAGGCCACCTCCGGCAACACCGGCATCGCCCTGGCGATGGCTGCGGCGATCAAGGGATACCGGATGGTGCTGATCATGCCCGAGGACCTGTCGATCGAACGCGTGCAGACGATGAAGGCCTTCGGCGCCGAACTGATCCTCACGCCCAAGAGCGGCGGCATGGAGTACGCGCGCGATCTCGCCGGCCAGATGGAACAGGCGGGCAAGGGCGTCGTGCTGGACCAGTTTGCCAACGAGGACAACCCGCGTATCCATTTCGAGACGACGGGGCCGGAGATCTGGGCCGATACCGGGGGGCAGGTGACCCACTTTGTGAGTGCGATGGGTACCACCGGCACCATCACTGGCGTGTCGCGTTTCCTGAAGGAAAAGAACCCGGCGATCAAGGTCATCGGCGCCCAGCCCTCGGAGGGTTCGCGCATCCCCGGCATCCGTAAATGGCCGCCGGAGTAC
>JANOUM010000951.1:0-1564 GCA_031416855.1 Rhodoferax sp.
GTGTCATGGCGCACTGCTTTCGCGCAACATGTCCAGATCCGCCCGCGCCTGGCTGCGCAGATGCACGAGTGGGCGCAAGGGATGTTGCGCGAAAATCCAGGCCATGCAAGCAAGCGACGCCACAAACGGAACCAGTGGTACAACGATCAGCGCCCACGGGGCTTGAATCTGTGCGTCGGTGGTCACTGCGCACAACAGCAGTGCCATGCCTGCCAGGATAGCCGCCACGAGCAGACACAGCAAGCCCGCCCCACCCACGATCAAACGTCGCATCAGGGCGGCCGATGCGTCACCGAATTCGGCCGCCATCAGTTCGGCGTAGGCCTGCGCATGGTCCGCCAACAGTTGGGGCCGTGCCAGAAGCAGTTTCAACAGGATATGCATGGTCGTGTGCTCTCGGTGCTGGTCGGACCATACTGCTAGCCGATAAGCGGGCAGTCGGGCTGACGGTGTCCCTCGTCGGACACGCTTCATCGTCGCCTGACAACATCGGGTTCCACCGTGCGCAAGCGCACACAGCGGCTCACTGCACCCTTGGCAAGTTCCCGTTCGCTGTCGCACAGACGTCGACCTCCCGCCGCCCTATCTTCGGCCTCCAAGCGTGTTGTGCCCGCCATCCATGGCCACACACGAACCTGATGCATGCCATACCTGTGACGGAGCCCCTATGCAAGAAACCTCGGTACGCCGATCGGCAATAGTGATCGGGCCCCAGAGCCACCGGCATGCCTCACATGGATCCAATGGCTGGCACGACACCGGTGTCGATCAACCCTCGGACCACCAGTTTGTGGCCATGCTGGATGGTTATCGCGCCAGTGGCGGGCTGGCGGCCAGCCCGGAGTTGCTGGCATTGTGCAGGCGGCACAGCGGCACGGATGTGGCGACACTCGCGCGCTGGATCGTTGAGCGGACGATTGTCAGCTTCGAGTGGCAGTCACGAACCTGGTTCCCGCTGTTCCAGTTTCGCGCCCCGGACTTCGCGCCGACGCTTCGGTTGCGGCCGCTGTTGGCGGACCTCTCGGCGATCTACTGCCCCTGGGAAGTCGCTCATTGGTTCATCATTCCCAACCCGAGCCTTGGCAGTCGCGTTCCAATGGGGCTGCTGGATTCCGATCTGGATGCCGTGCTGCGCGCGGCGCGGGGTATGACGCCACCCGGCAAAACCGCTCCCGGCCCCGTGGCCATCAGGAACGGATTGGATCGCGCCCCGAATCGGACGGCGTGGGCTTTGACGGCGCATGGCCCCAGTTGACGTGGATGCGCCCAGGCGCTTCGCCCAGGCGCGCATCGCGTGCCGCTGGTGGACGTCGATGATCGATTGACGTTGCGGCTTCGCCCGCGCCCCGCGTGTTGGCAGTGCGCCGTCAAACCCGTTTGCGGACGGTAGCTTTTGGCGCGGGTTTCCTGGCTGCGGTGGCCACGGTGGTGGCCGCGCTGACCGGCTTGCGCTTGGCAAGGCTCTTTGCCAGCAGTTCCGTCAGGTCCACCACGTTGCTGGTCCCGGCCTGGGTGGGCGCGTCCTCCAGTGGCGTGACGGTCTCGGTTTCACCGGCTGCGACCT
>JANOUM010000952.1:0-3906 GCA_031416855.1 Rhodoferax sp.
GACCGAATACGGCGACAAGCTGGAAGCCGGCGAGAAGGAAAAGATCGAAACCGCCATCAAGGCGATGGAAGAGGCACTCAAGGGTGACGACAAGGCTGCCATCGACGACAAGAACAACGCCCTCATGGCGGCCAGCCAGAAACTGGGCGAAAAGATGTACGCCGACATGCAGGCCAAGCAGGCTGCGGAATCGGCTGCAGGGCAGACCGGCGCCGGTGGCGGCGCCCCCGGCGGGAACGCCGGCGCAGCCAACAAGGCCAACGACGACGACGTGGTCGACGCCGAGGTGAAGGAAGTCAAGAGGCCCTGACCCGCCCCCGCTTTGCAGTCCGCCGCGTGCGCAGGGTTCCAGCGGAACCCGCTCCGCGGCGATCTGCTTTCAAGACCGGTGCGGGAACACGCACTGACAAACCGACTACTTCGAGCTGACCGGGAACGACGATGGCCAAGAGAGATTATTACGAAACGCTGGGTGTTCCCAAGAACGCCTCGGACGAGGAGATCAAAAAGTCCTATCGCAAGCTCGCGATGAAGTTCCACCCCGACCGCAACCAGGGTGACGGCTCCAAGGGGGCCGAGGAAAAGTTCAAGGAGGCCAAGGAGGCCTACGAAATGTTGTCCGACCCGCAGAAGCGGGCCGCGTACGACCAGTATGGCCATGCGGGTGTCGACCCGAACATGCGGGGCGGGCCGGGGGCCGAGGGTGTCGGCGGATTCGCCGAGGCCTTTGGCGACATTTTCGGCGACATGTTCGGCCAGCAGCGCGGGCGCGGCGGCGCCGGCGGGCGCCAGGTGTTTCGCGGCGGCGACCTCAGTTACGCGATGGAGATCACGCTGGAGGAAGCGGCCCGCGGAAAGGACGCACAGATCCGCATTCCGAGCTGGGAGGCCTGCGATACCTGCCACGGCACCGGTGCCAAGCCCGGCACCCAGGTCAAGACCTGTGGCACTTGCAGCGGCTCGGGCAGCGTCCAGATACGCCAGGGCTTCTTCAGCGTGCAGCAGACCTGCCCCACCTGCCGTGGCAACGGCAAGGTGATCCCCGAGCCCTGCACCGCCTGCCAAGGCCAGGGCAAGGTCAAGAAGCAGAAGACACTGGAAGTGAAAATTCCGGCCGGCATCGATGGCGGCATGCGCATCCGCAGCACTGGCAACGGCGAACCCGGCACCAACGGCGGGCCCGCGGGCGACCTGTACATCGAGATCCGGCTCAAGAAGCACGACATCTTCGAGCGCGACGGTGACGACATCCATTGCTCGGTGCCGATCAGCATGATCACGGCAGCCCTGGGCGGCGAGATCGACGTGCCCACCCTGGCCGGCAAGGCCGCTATCGACATCCCCGAAGGCACACAGACCGGCAAGCAGTTCCGGCTGCGCGGCAAGGGCATCAAGGGCGTGCGCGCCAGTTATCCGGGCGACCTGTATTGCCACATCCTGGTGGAAACACCGGTCAAGCTGAGCGAACACCAGCGCAAACTCATGCGGGAGCTGGAGGAATCGTTCAAGAAAGGCGGTGGCAAACATTCCCCCACCGGTGACAGCTGGACCGACCGGCTCAAGAGCTTCTTCAGCTGAACCGTGCCGGCGAACCGGCCGGGGAACTGACACAGAAAGGACGCACCATGTCTGTGAACATCACCTTCCTCGGCGGTGCCGACTCTGTGACCGGCTCCAAGTACCTGGTCACCCACGACCAGCAGCGCCTGCTGGTCGACTGCGGCCTGTTCCAGGGTTACAAGCAGCTGCGTCTGCGCAACTGGAACCCGCTGCCGGTGACGCCGGACCAGATCCATGCCGTGGTGCTGACCCACGCGCATCTGGACCACAGCGGTTACCTGCCGCTGCTGGCCAACGAGGGTTTCGCGGGCAAGGTGTACGCCACCCCCGGCACAAGAGACCTGTGCCGCATCCTGCTGCCCGACAGTGGTTTTCTGCAGGAGGAAGACGCTGCCTTTGCCAACCGCCACGGTTTTTCAAAACACGCGCCGGCCAAGCCGTTGTACACCCGGGCCGACGCGGTCAAAAGCCTCAAGCTGATCAAGGCAGTCGCCATGGGCAGGGCCTTCGAGCCCCTGCCCGGCTGGAAGGCCAGTTTCACAGCGGCCGGCCATATCCTCGGTGCGGCCAGCCTGCTGCTGGAAGTGGCCGGCCACCGCATCCTGTTCTCGGGCGACCTCGGCCGCAACGACGACCTGATCATGAACCCGCCCGACAAGCCGCCGGCGGCCGATACGGTGCTGATCGAATCCACCTACGGCGACCGCACGCATCCGCAGCAGAACGTGCTGGCTGAACTGGGCCCGCTGCTGCAGAAGGTGGCGGCCCGCGGCGGCGTGGCGGTTGTGCCGGTGTTTGCGGTTGGCCGCGCCCAGGCGCTGCTGCATGCCATCGCCCTGCTCAAGGCGCAGAAGAAGATCCCGAAATCGCTGCCCATCTTCCTGGACAGCCCGATGGCCGTGAAAACGACGAACCTGTTCGACGACCACCTGGGTGAACACCGCCTGAGCGCCAGGGAGGCCACGGCCCTCACGCAAGGCGCCACCATGGTCAGCAGCACCGACGAGTCCAAGGCCCTGGCCGGACGCCGCGGGCCGATGGTGATCCTTTCTGCCAGCGGCATGGCCACCGGCGGCCGCGTGTTGCACCACCTGGCGCACCATGCGGGCAACCACCGCAACATGGTCATCCTGACGGGTTACCAGGCGCCCGGCACGCGTGGTGCGGCCTTCGCCAGCGGCGCACGCAATATCCGCATCCACGGCCGCGACGTGGCCATCAATGCTGAAATAGCGCAGTTGCAATCCGCCTCGGCCCATGCCGATGCCGACCAGTTGCTCGCGTGGTTGCGCGCCATGCCGGCGCCGCCCGGCCAGGTGTACGTGGTGCATGGCGAACGCAGCGGGTCGGACGCGCTGCGCATGCGCATCAACCACGACCTGGGATGGCGCGCGCTCGTTCCCGAACACGGGTCGACCTGGCCGGCTTGATAGCGGCAGAGTTCTCGATCGAACCTCACTCCCAAACTGGCGGTGCATTCAAGCATCCAGCATGAAACCGCCAAAAAAGGCCGCCAGCGCATCGTCATCCTGCAATGGCAGGACATGCGCAATAAATTGGTCGGGCCGCACTACCACCAGGCAGCCTTGTTGGCGGTCGATGCACCGCATGGTGTAGATGTTTTGGCTCGCACCCTGGACCCTGTCAGGGATCACGCAGAACGCTTTCTCATAGTCGCGCAGCCCGTAACGGCCCTTGTGGGGGAACAGCAACTCGGGCATGGCGGTGATCGCCAGTTTGTGGTGGCTCTGCTGGAATACGGCCCGCACATCGAAGATGGCGTCCAGGTCCGCGCCTGCCGCGGTGTAGCGGCGCAAGGGGGATAGGGGAGATTCGACAAGGTGCCTGCAAAGCCTGCCCACGGGGGATGCTGGTCCGGCGTCATCGCCCTGACCCGCGAACGCGATCAGGCGCCAGCGGCCATCCGCCGCCAGCGCCTCGCCCAGCTGCATTTGCTTGCCGTCACCCACACGGACAACCGGCGCGGAGTGATAGCGGGTTCCGATCGCCAGGCCCTCGGCGAGGTGCTGGTGGGTCGACGCCCCGGTGAGCAATGCAGGCTGGTAACGCGTTGCGGTGCCAGCCGTGTAGCGGCCATGCTGCACGAAGTAGCGCTGCACCGCGCCCGGTTCGACGCCTGCACCTGCTGGATCGCCTGGTTTCTTCAAAGGCGCGCTGAGCATGGCCGCCCATTCGCGATCGAAATCGATCAGTTCCTTGGCCACGGCCTGCCGCTCGGCAGAGTAGGTGTGGAGCAGGATCGGGTGGCAGCGCCCGCGCAGCACCGCCGCGAGTTTCCAGCCCAGGTTGAAGGTGTCCTGCATGGAGACATTCATGCCCTGGCCG
>JANOUM010000953.1:0-6698 GCA_031416855.1 Rhodoferax sp.
TCGGGCAAGCCGGTCGCCGAAGTGGCGCTGGCGCCCCGCGCAGAACGCTCGCCAAGTTCCGTATCGGGCCCGCCAAGCGCGGGCGTGTCGAGGCCCGTCAGCACAGCGGCAAAAGACGGTGGCGCGGCATCCGTGCCTGTAGCCCCACCCTCGAAGGCGCCAGCTAGCGCGAAACTGGCCGTGCCTTTTTCGATCCGGGGAATGGTCCCGGCACCTTGTCGCTCGATGTTCATCGTATTTCCAGGTTGTCGGGGCTGGCATGCAGCCGCCGGAACTGCAGCGCTGACAAGTCATCGAGTTGCTTCTGCTCCTGTCTGCCTTGTACCCGGGCCGCCGATGCACGCCGCGTATCGAGGAGGCGTTTCAGACCGGCGATACGAATCTCGGCCTCCAGCAACGACTGCCGGGCACTTGCCGTCGCTCTGAGGTGCTCTTCCACTACCCCCCGCTGCATGTCGACCGCCTGCTGCAAGCGCTCCATGAACTGGTCATAGTGGCGCATGATCTCCGGCTGCGCACTGCTGCGCGACCCAAGTGCCCAGTTCGACTCCGTCTCCATCGCGTAACTTTCAAGTTGCCCCATCTGGTTCTGGGCGCCAAAACACACATGCTGCCACTGCTGAACCACCGCGGACGCCGCGTCCCGGTTCCGCGTCGCCAGGTCGATCGCAAGCAGCAGGCCTCTCAATGGCGGCACGACAACCCCTCGCGCTCATGCGACGGAGCCGCCGTCACGCGGTCTGCCCCTCGAGGGCCGCATGCATGGCCCGAACGCTGTCGGCCATAGCCGCGCCCTCATACATGTCCTGCTGCAGGAACCGGGTCATCGGCCCGTGCAACTGGATCGCCTGATCCATGGCTGGATCGGAACCACTGACGTAGGCACCGATCTGGACCAGGTCCCGCCCGCGCTCGTAGGTTGCACTGACGCCACGGAACCCCCGCGCCAGGTCCAGGTGCGGCCGCGGTACCACGTTGTGCATCACGCGCGACGCCGACTGCCCCACATCGATCGCCGGAAAATGGCCGGCCTCCGCCAGAGCCCGCGACAGGACGATATGCCCGTCCAGGATGGCCCGGGCGGCGTCGGCAATCGGATCCTGCTGGTCGTCGCCCTCGGACAGCACCGTGTAAAAGGCCGTGATCGAGCCCACGCCATGCAGGCCGTTGCCACTGCGCTCCACGAGTTGGGGCAATTTGGCGAAACAGGACGGCGGATATCCCCGGGTCGCGGGCGGCTCGCCGATCGCCAGCGCAATCTCGCGTTGCGCCATCGCATACCGTGTCAGCGAATCCATCAGCAGCAGCACGTGCAGACCCTTGTCGCGAAAATTCTCCGCCACCGCGGTGGCATACGCGGCGCCCTGCATGCGCAACATCGGCGGTGCATCGGCCGGCGCGGCGACCACGACCGAGCGGGCCCGTCCGTCGTCACCCAGGATGTCTTCAATAAATTCCTTCACCTCGCGGCCACGCTCACCAATCAGCCCGACCACGATCACGTCGGCGCTGGTGTAGCGCGCCATCATCCCCAGCAACACGCTCTTGCCCACACCGGATCCCGAAAACAGCCCGATGCGCTGGCCGCGGCCCACCGTCAGCAAGGCATTGATCGCGCGCACGCCGGTGTCGAGCGGATCGCGGATCGGCGCGCGGTCCATCGGATTAATCGGTCTGCGGTCCAGCGGCAGCGACGTAACATGGGATATCGGACCCTTGCGGTCGATCGGATTGCCATGCGCATCGACCACCCGACCCAGCAAGCCACTGCCCAGCGGCAGGCGCAACAGACCAGCACCCAGGTCGGCATCGTCCATCGCGGCGTCTCCCAGCCGGGGCACTGGCACGTAGGCCGCCGCAGGCACCACGCTGGCGCCACTCGACAGCCCGTGCACATCCCCGGCGGGCATCAGGAACGCCCGGTCCTGCGAAAAACCCACCACTTCAGCAAGCACCGGCGCCTGAGCAGGCATCGACACCAGGCACTGCGAACCGACCGGTACGCGCAGCCCGCTGGTCTCCAGCACCAGACCGGCCAGCCGGGTCAATGTGCCGCGCACTTCCAGCGAACTGCCCACCTGCACGCGCGCGCAGGCACGTTCGAGGTAGTTCTTCCAAGCGACCGGTTGCTCCGCGACCATCAAGCCTCCCACGGCTCGGCAAGGCCCAGATTGGCGACCGCTCGGCGCCAGCGCGTGTCCAGTGTTCCATCGACGACCGTGCCGGACGAGGCAACCATACAGCCCCCCGGCTTGATCGCGGCATCACCAACCAGCGCCAGGGCCATGCCGGCGAACTCGGTCTCCAGCGCTTCCCGCAACATGTCGAGATCCTGCGGATGGAGCCGCACGACCGCGCTCTTGGTGTCGACCGCCAGCACCAACAGCGCCTCCCGGATCACCGGTTGCAGCACGTTGGGATTGACCGACAGCTCCTGCCGCAACACCTGTTTGGCCAGGGCGCAGGCCAGTTCCAGCACGCCCTGGGCCATGACCTGTTGGGACTGGCCCAGCTGCTCCTCGGCGGACTCGATCAGGCCGGCAAAGCGCAGGGCAGCTTCCTTGCTCTGGCCCTGCAGGTGGTCGCTCACTTTCTGTTCGGCGGCGGCCAGGGTTTGCGCCCGGCCCTGCTCCATCCCCAGGGCAAACCCCTGCGCATAACCCTCCTGGCGCGCCGCTTCGTCGCGCAACCGGCTCCGTGCTTCCTGTTCGTCGCGCTCCTTGGCGGCGAGCAGCAGCGCGTCGGTGTCAACCGAGCCAAAACTCCACTGGGAGACGGCCTCGATCTGTTCGCCGGGAATGAACCGCGACAAGTTGCGCATCACACCATGGCGTCGTCGCCACCTCCGCCGAGCACGATCTGGCCCTCATCGGCCAGTCGCCGGACGATCTTGAGCACTTCCTTCTGCTGTGCTTCGACCTCGGACAGGCGCATCGGGCCACGCGACTCCAGATCCTCGCGCAAGGTCTCGGCAGCGCGCGACGACATGTTGGCAAGGATCTTGTCCTTGAGCTCAGGCTGCGCACCCTTGAGCGCCGCAATCAGTGCGTCGGAGGCGACTTCCTTGAGCACCATCTGGATGCCTTTGTCGTCCAGCTTGATCAGGTCGTCAAACACGAACATCTTGTCCATGATCTTCTGCGCCAGATCCGGATCGTGGTTGCGGATCGATTCGATCACCGTGCTTTCGATCGCATTACCCAACAGGTTGATCATCTCCGCCGCGGTCTTGACTCCGCCGAGCGAGGACTTGCGGACCTTGTCGGCTCCCGACAGGACCTGGAACATCACCTCGTTGAGGTCCTTGAGCGCCGTCGGCTGGATACCTTCCATCGTGGCCACGCGCAGCATGACCTCGTTGCGCTGGCGTTCGGACAGGTTTTTCAGGATCTCGGCCGACTGGTCCGGATCCAGGTGGACCATGATCGCCGCCACGATCTGGGGATGCTCGTTGCGCAGCAGTTCCGCCACCGAAAGCGCTTCCATCCATTTGAGCCCTTCGATGCCCGAGATGTCGCCTCCCTGCAGGATCCGGTCGATCAGCAGGGTCGCCTTGTCGTCGCCCAGGGCACGTTTCAGCACCGCGCGCACATAGTCGCTGGAATCCGTGACCAGTAGGCTCTGCGACTCCGCGACTCCGGCAAACCGGTCCACCACCTCGTTCACGCGCTCGCGGGGGACCGCCTTGGTCTTGGCGATCGCCTCGCCGAGCTTTTGCACTTCCTTGGGGGACAGGAACTTGAATACCTCTGCCGCTTCGGCTTCGCCCAGCGACATCAGCAATATGGCAGCGTCCTGCAATCCGTCTTCAGACATGGTGTGATCCTGGCCGACAAGGCTTCAAGCCGGTGCCTCACTGCCAATCCACGCCTTGACGATGTTGGCAACCGCAGCCGGATTGTCTCGGGTCAGTTTACGCGCATCTTCCAGCCGCAGATGCGCCCTGGTCGGTGCCGAGAGATCCAGGGCTTCGCTTGTGGTCAGCAGGGGCGGGCGATCGGGCGCCTCGGAGACCAGCGCGTCGAGCTGCGCACCTTGGGCCGATACCACCACCGGCGGCTGCGACAAGGCCTTCAACGCGGGGCGCACGACACCAAGCAACACCAGGGCCGCCAGCAGGAGCGTGCCCAGTGGCCAGGCGAAGCTGCGCGCCAGATCCTGCAGGTCGGGCTGCCGCCACAGCGGCACATCGATGACGGCCGGTTTTTCGATCGTGAACGGCGCGTTCATCAGGTTGACGGAATCACCCCGGTCCTTGTTGAAACCAACCGTCTCGCGGACCAGCGCGGTCATCTTTTCGACCTGCTCGGCGCTCAGCGGGCTGGAGGTCGTCTTGCCCTTCTCATCCGTCACCGACTGGTGGTTGACCACCACGGCCGCGCTGATCCGCTTGACCAGCCCGGTGCTGCCACGCACTACACGCACTGTCTTGTCGACTTCATAGTTAATGATCGACTCGCGCTTGGACGCACCGTTGGCAGCTCCCGCGGCACCGCCCGCCGCCGCCAGCGCTTGTGCCGGAGCATTGACCGGCGCACTGGCCGCGCCCGGCGGCTGGTTGGTGGTCGCGCCGGGAATGCCGGAGGGCCCGCTACCGGCGCCTGCGCCATTGGCGCTTTCGACCACCTGCTGGCTGCGCACGGCGCTGGCATCGGGCGTCTGGTTGGGCCGGTGTGACTCGGAGGTCGACTCGGTCTGCGAGAAGTCCACTTCGGCAGTCACCTGCGCCTTGACGTTCTTGCGCCCGACCACCGGCTCCAGTATGTCCAGGATCCGCTGGGTATAAAGCTGCTCGAGCTGTTGTACGTATTGCAGCTGCTGGGCATCGACACCACCCCCGACAGATGTCCGATCGGCTGGCGTGGACAACAACTTGCCGGTATCGTCCAGCACGCTCACGGCGGCCGGCGTCAACTCCGGAACACTCGATGCGACAAGGTGGATGATGCCCGCCAGCTGGGCCCGGTCGAGGCCGCGGCCCGGGTGCAGGCTGACCAGCACGGACGCGGACGGCTTTTGCTGCTCCCGGAAAAAACCGTTCTGGTTGGGCAGGGCCAGGTGCACCCGCGCGCTCTGGACCGAAGACAGCGCCTGGATCGAGCGCGTCAGTTCGCCTTCGAGCCCGCGCTGGAAGGTCAACCGCTCCTGGAACTGGGTCATTCCAAAACGGTTCGCCTCCATCATTTCGAACCCGGCCACCGATCCTTTGGGCAGACCCTGGGTCGCGAGGCGCAGTCGGGTGTCGTGCACCCGGTCCGCCGGCACCAGGATCGCTCCACCGCCCTCGGCGACCTTGTACGGCACATTCAGGGTGGAGAGCTGCGCGACGATGGCACCACCGTCCTTGTCGGCCAGATTGGCGTACAGGACGCGCCATTCCGCCTGACGCCCCATCAGCAGCCCGACGACGGCCACCACCACCAGCAGGCCAATGCCCAGCGCCAGGCGCATGCGCTGCGCCGGGGCCATGCCGGCCAGGCGCTGGGTGACCGTCGGATGGGTGGTGAGGGTGGCTACTTCGGACATGCGGGCTTCCAGTACAGGATGGCGCTAGCTTGCTCCATGACTGACCTGGATTATTCAGCCGCCCCCTGCAAACATGGGCCTGATAAGGCCGGCATTCACCCGCTATTTCGAGATATTTCGCTGCCTGTCGCGAATTACGATGGCCCCACGGTATTCCAACGAGAGCAGCCCATGGACCTTCGCCTTTCCCCCACCACGATGCCGGTCGCCGTGCGGCCGGCCGCACTGCAGCGACCGGCCGGCACCAGGCCGCCCGAAGCCACGGAGGCCGGGTTCTCAGGTGCACTCAAGACGGCGCTTCATTCGGTCAGCGCTGCGCAGAACCAGGCGACACGCCTGCAGCGCGAAGTGCAGATGGAGAACCCAGCGGTCAGCCTGGAGGAGACCATGGTCGCGATCCAGAAGGCCCAGATCGGGTTTCAAGCCACCTTGCATGTGCGCAACCGCATGGTCCAGGCCTACACCGACATCATGAACATGCAAGTCTAGCGACTGCCGCCACCCCGGCCGGTGCTCAGTGCAGCAGTTGCTGCAGGTTGTCGAACTTCTTCTCGAAATGGGCAAGCCAGGGCTCGGCCAGGTACCGGATCTGTGCATCGTTGTGCAGGATGCGCTGCATGATGCGGGTCTTCTCGGTGCACTCCTGAGGCAGCAGATCCTCGGACCGCGACCGGAAGCGCAATTGCTCGATCAGGACGGCGCAGGCACCCTCAAGTCGAACCACTTCGTCCCAATCCTCGGCTTTGGCCGCGTCCAGCATCTGGAGACTGGTCGCCTCGATGGCCCGGTAGTAATCAATCAGTGTCTGCTGCATCGTCAATCTCCAGCCTTCAGGCGGCGCGCAATTGTGGAACAGCCGGTTGGCCGATTTGTTTCCAGCTCTTGGCCAGGGGTTCGATCAGTTGCGCCACTTCCGCCAGTGCGGCATCGTCATTGCGGGCATTGGCCTGGGTCAGGCGCAAGACGCAATAGCCGTACAGGCGGTCCAGATTCGCGGCGAGCTCTCCGCCCTGCTCCAGATTCAGGGCGCTCTTGAGTCCCTCTTCGAGGATGCGGACGGCGATGATGATCTGCGTGCACTTGCCCTTGATGTCACCGCGCCCCATGGCGGCACGGGCCGAACCCACCGCCACCAGCAAGCCATCGAACAGCATGTCCACCAGATTGTGGGG
>JANOUM010000954.1:0-4133 GCA_031416855.1 Rhodoferax sp.
CTACACACCCTAACCCAACGCCCCCCGCATGCGCTCCATCACCGAGCGGTAATCCGCCTGTCCGAAGATGGCACTGCCCGCCACAAACGTGTCGGCACCCGCATCGGCGGCGCGCCGGATGTTGTCGACCTTGATGCCGCCGTCGACCTCCAGCCGGATGTCCTTGCCCGTGGCCGTGATGCGCGTGCGCACCGCCTCGATCTTGCGCAGGGCCGAGTCGATGAAACTCTGGCCGCCGAAACCGGGGTTGACACTCATCACCAGCACCAGGTCGATGTCATCGATGACCCAGTCCAGCACGTCCAGCGGCTCGGCCGGGTTGAATACCAGGCCGGCCCGGCAGCCGGCAGCCTTGATGGCCTGGATGCTGCGGTGCACATGGCCGCTGGCATCCGGGTGAAAACTGATCAGGTCCGCACCGGCCTGGGCAAAGGCCTCTGCCAGCGCGTCCACGGGTTGCACCATCAGGTGCACGTCGATGGGTATTGCCTCACCCGCGGCCGAGCGGGCATGCGGCCGGAGCGCGGAGCAGATCATGGGGCCGAACGTGAGGTTGGGCACATAGTGGTTGTCCATCACATCGAAATGGATCCAGTCCGCGCCGGCGGCGATCACATCCCGCACCTCCTCGCCCAGGCGGGCGAAATCGGCGGACAGCAAGGAGGGCGCGATGCGATAGGTCATGGCAATAGGGTCTTGGGGTGGTGGGGCAGCGTGCCCGACATTTTCGCAGGTAGCATCGCGGCATGGCCAAGTACCAGTTCCAAGTCGATGTCGTCCCCCGCTTCCTGCCCGACCAGTCAGCCCCCGCACAGGCCCATTTTGTGTTCGCCTACACCATCACCATCACCAACGTGGGCGAGGTGGCGGCCCAGCTGATCTCACGCGTGTGGAACGTGAACGATGCGAACGGGCACACCGAAAAGGTCAGGGGCCTGGGGGTGGTCGGCCATCAGCCGTTGCTGCAGCCGGGCGAAAAATTCGAATACACCAGCGGCACGCGCCTGCGCACCCCCACCGGCACCATGCACGGCAGCTTTTTCTGCGTCGCCGAAGATGGTGAAAAATTCGACACCGACATCCCGATGTTCGTGCTGGATGCGCTGAGTGAAGGTGGTGGCTCGCGCACCCTGCATTGACACCACCAAACCACCTCGTGCGTGATCTGCCCACACTGCTGAGCACGCTGGACCCCGACGCGACACTGGTCGATCGCCACCTGTGGCTGGCAGACCTGCTGCAATGGATCCGCGGCGACAGCCAGTCGGTGCCGGCCGCGCTGGCGCGCATCCAATTGCTGCTCGATGCGCTGCAGGCACAGCCCGAACAGGCCGGGCGGCTGCAGCGCTGGTGGTCGGCGCTGCGCCAGGGGCTGGATATCGCCGTGCTGCTGGCCGAGTTCGGGTTTTCCTCGCGCAGCGCTTTCATGAGCGAGTTTGCCGAACGCCTGCGCCAGAAGCTGCTGCCCAGCACGCCCGAGACCGCGGACGCCGCCGAACTGTTCTCGCTGGTATTGCACGACAGTGTCGACGCCCAGTGGCTGGTGGCGCTCGACGCCAACCTGCTCGCACGCATCGCCGCGGCGTTGCAGACGCCGGCCGACGCCCAGGCCAGTGACGCCAGCGGCATTCCGGACTGGGCCAACACCGTGCTGGAGGCGGTCACCATCTGCACCAGCCAGGTGCGGGCCGCGGGCTTTGCCTCGGAATTGCGCCTGCGCATGAGCGCCCAGGCGCGGCAAACCGCCCCGTTTCACGCCCTGGCTGCCGACGCCGAACTGCTCCGCGCCAGCGTCCTGCGCAACGCAACGGCCGCCTGGGCCACACCAGCGGGCGAGCCCGGCATCGAGCTGGAGGCCGCGCTGCAGCAATTCCGCAGCCGACTGGAGGCCTGCCGCGCCGCTGCGGCAACCGTGTATGCCCACCTGGACGAAAACGGCGTGTCGGTGAGCCTGGTGTTTCGCGTGCGCCAGCTGCGTGAACGCATCCTGCGCATCCGCGCGCTGCTCGACTGCCTGGTGGATAAACACCCGGCCCAGAGCATGGCCCGGCTGCTGGCGCACATGGTGCTGGTGGGGCGCGACCGGCGCAGCCTGCGCGCGCTGGTGGCGTCCAACTCATCGCTGCTGGCCGCCAAGGTGACCGAGCGCAGTTCGGAAGTGGGCGAGCACTACATCACCCGCGACCGCATCGAATACAACACCATGCTGCGCCAGGCCGGTGGTGGCGGTGCACTGACCGCGCTCACCACCTGGATGAAATTTGCCCTGATGGGTGTCGGCCTGTCGGCATTCTGGAACGGCTTCTGGTCCAGCGTGGTGTATGCGGGCAGCTTCGTCGTGATCCAGTTGCTGCATTGCACGCTGGCTACCAAACAACCCGCGATGACCGCACCGGCGATGGCCGCCAAGCTCAAGGATTTCGACGGCCCGGCTTCGCTCGACGGTTTTGTGGACGAAGTCTGTCACCTGGTGCGTTCGCAGGCGGCCGCGGTGATGGGCAACGTGGGCGTCGTTGTGCCGGTGGTGGTGCTGCTGTCGGTCCTGTTGCAGGCAGTCACCGGGTCACCGATGCTCGACCCGAAGGACGCCGCCTATGTGCTGCGCGCGCTGACGCTGCTGGGGCCCAGCGTGTTGTTTGCGGCGGTCACCGGCGTGTTGCTGTTCACCTCCAGCATCATCGCCGGATGGGTCGAGAACTGGTTCGTCTTCTACCGGCTCGATTCCGCCTTGCGCTACAACCCCGCGTTCACCAGCAGGCTCGGCATCGCGAGGGCGGACCGCTGGGCGCACTTCCTGCGCCACAACATCTCCGGCTTTGCGTCCAACGTGTCGCTGGGTTTCATGCTGGGCATGGTGCCGGCCTTCGCGGGCTTCCTGGGTATCGGGCTGGAACTGCGTCATGTGACGCTGTCGGCGGGACAGCTTGCCGCAGCGGCCGCGTCGACGGGCTGGGGCGTGTTGCGTGACCCGGCCCTGTGGTGGTGTGTGGCGGCCATCCCGGTGATCGGCGCGCTCAACCTGGGCGTGAGTTTCTACTTCGCGTTCCGGCTTGCGCTGCTGTCGCACAATGTGGGGGCGCTGGATCGGGCCCGCATCCGTTCCGCGATCTGGTGGCGACTGCAGCACCAGCCGCTGGCATTCCTGTGGCCCGGGCCGACCCGCCGACCGGACGCGCCGCCGCCCTCGGCTTGACCAGACACGCCAGCCCATGGGTGAATTCGACCTGATCGCACGGTATTTCAAGCGCCCGCCCCGCCGCGCCGTAGTGGGCGTCGGCGACGACTGCGCCCTGCTGCAGTCGCCAGCGGGATGCCAGATCGCCGTCTCCAGCGACATGCTGGTGGCAGGGCGTCACTTTCTGCCCGACGTGGACCCGCGCACGCTCGGCCACAAGGCGCTGGCGGTGAACCTGAGCGACCTCGCCGCCTGTGGCGCGCGCCCGCTGGCCTTCACCCTGGCGCTGGCCCTGCCGCAGGCCGACCCGCAGTGGCTGGGACCGTTTTCAAGCGGTCTGTTCGCACTGGCCGACGCGCACGAGTGCGAACTGGTCGGTGGCGACACAACCCAGGGCCCGCTGAACATCTGCATCACGGTGCTGGGCGAAGTGCCGGTGCAGCAGGGGCGCAGCCTGGCCCTGCTGCGCTCGGGCGCCCGGGCCGGCGACGACATCTATGTGAGTGGCACACTGGGCGACGCGCGGCTGGCACTGGAGGCGTTGCGCGGGAGCGTGCGCTTGCCGGCAGCGCAGCTGGCAGTGGCGCGCCGGCGCATGGACACCCCCGAGCCGCGCGTTGCACTGGGCATGGCCCTGCGCGGTGTGGCCAGCGCCGCAATCGACATCAGCGACGGGCTGCTCGGCGACCTGGGGCACATCCTGCAGGCATCGCAGGTAGGCGCGCGACTAGACGCCGGCATCGCGCTCGGCCTGCTGCGCCACGGCCGGGACACGGCCGACACTCTGCTGCCCGAAGCGACGCGGCTGACCTGCGTGCTCGCCGGCGGCGACGACTACGAACTCGCCGTCACGGCGCCCGCCACGGTGCGCGGCGCGGTGCAGGCGGCGGCATCGGCCAGCCGCACGCCGGTCACCCGCATCGGGCAGATGCTGGCCGAGCCTGGTCTGCAACTGGTC
>JANOUM010000955.1:0-2373 GCA_031416855.1 Rhodoferax sp.
GGCGCGATTTGCACCAAAGCTCTACATGCGCTTGACGCATGAGACTGGGCGCGGTGCCGCGGAGACAGACGGACTCGAAGTCGCGAAATACTTCATCCGATGCTTTGAGGACTACAAAGTCCAACTCGGCGTGAACACGGCCGGGGTTGCAGGCTATCTCGACGGAAAGCGTGTGCTGGAGTACGGCCCTGGTGACATACTGGGCGTTGCTTTGCTGATGTACGCGCATGGCGCCGCCTGTGTGACTTGCGTCGACAAGTTTCCGCTGGCGAGTTTGTCGTCCAAGAACGTGGGCGTTTATTCCCACATCCTGCAGTCATTGCGCGGAGCGCAACGGCGGCGGGCCGACAGCGCGTTTGTGGTCGAGGGTAATCCGGCGAGCGGCTTCAAACCCGAGGCGGTGCAGTATCTCGTTACCGAAAGCGGACTTTCCGGGGCTCGTGGTGCCTACGATCTGATCATTTCAAGGGCCGTTCTTGAGCATGTCAACGACCTCGAAAGAACCATGATGGATATCCAGCGCGGCATGAAGCCGGGTGGTGTTTCGATGCATCAGGTTGACCTCAAAAGTCACGGGTTGGATCGCTACGTTCCATTTGATTTCTTGACCTGGCCGACGCCGCTTTACCGGCTTATGTACAGCCACAAGGGTTTCCCCAATCGCTGGCGTGTTGGCAAATACCGGGCCTTGGCCGAACAGGCGAATTTGGTGGTGAAAGAACTGGTCCCCACGGCCCTTCTTGGGTCGGAAAAGGTTGAGGTTATCCGGCCCAAGCTGGCGAAGGAACTGCTCCCGGTCACGGCTGAAGAGCTGTCCTGGCTGGGCTTCTGGCTTGTGCTCAGGCATCCGCAGTAGGCGAGCGGTCGTCGCACGTGTTTGCCCTGCTGGCGCCGGACAGCAACGCCCGGCTTGCTTGAACCGGCTATCGCTTGTTTGACAGACTGTAGCCCGGCTTCTTGGCACCTAGCCATTGCTCCAGCATCATCAAGATCCACACCATCTCACCGTAATAACCTGGATGTTCAGGCAGTTTCTGGTGCATGAGCGCGTGCACGAACTCAGCGCGTACCACACCGCGGCCGGCCAGGCTTTGTAGCGAATCCGACGCCAAG
Organism: Rhodoferax sp.; assembly: GCA_031416855.1. Lineage (GTDB taxonomy): Bacteria > Pseudomonadota > Gammaproteobacteria > Burkholderiales > Burkholderiaceae_C > CAISIP01. The sequence goes on from JANOUM010000955.1 coordinate 1,114, forward strand.
GCCTTGAGGGCGGGGTGATTGTTGGCCCATACGCCAAACGGCAAGCCGAACCCCTGCTTCTTCTTGGTGATGATTTCGTCGGGCAGGAATCCGCGCAATGCCTCCTTGAAAAACCAGCGCAACTGCTGCCCCTTGAGTTTGTAGTGTGTGGGCAACTTGAGTGAGAAGTCCAACAGCCGGTCGTCCAACATCGGGAACCCGACGTCAATCCCGGCGAGTGCCGTGGTGCCTACGACTTTGGGCAGATCGCAGTCCGACAATGTATAGCGCCAGTCGAAAGCCAGCATCCGGTTGACCATGCTGCTGGTGCGGGCCTTGGACCACAAGTCGCGTTGTTGGCGAGCCGGGCCCTGCTGGTCAACCTTGGCGAGCAATTCGGGTGTCAACACCTCGCCCACACCCAGGCGCAGCAACAGGTTGTACGTCATCATGCGGTCTGGCATGGCGACCTTGGCCTGGTTCACATAACTGGCCGCCTTGCGTATCAGGGGTGGCCGGTTCATGATGGACATGCCGAATACTGGTTCCAGCACGGCGCTGCGCAACCCCGCCGGAATATGGTCATACCAGCCGAACACTTTTTGCTTGGCATAACGCGTATTGCCGCCAAACAACTCGTCACCACCATCGCCGGCCAGCAGCTTGGTAACGCCATCCTCACGCGCCATCTTGGCGCAGTAATAGGCCGGCAGGGCAGAGGAGTTGCCAAACGGCTGGTCGTAATGCGCGGCGACCAGAGGAATGCTGCGCACCAGGTCCTCAGGGGTGACGTAGTACTCGTGGTGTTCGGTTTTGAAGTGTTTGGCTGCAATACGCGCGAACTCCATTTCGTCATAACCCTGGGCGTCAAAACCAATCGAGTAGGTGGCCACAGTCCGCCCGCTGGCCAGGCCGGCCATACCCGTGATCGTGGAGCTGTCGGTGCCGCCACTCAGGAAGCAGCCTGGTTTGCCGCCGTCGAGCTCGGTGTGTACTGCCTCTTGCAGCAAGCGGCGAAACTCGTGTTTCAAGTCATCAAACGATGCATCGTTCTGCTCTTCAAAACTTGCCACCCAATAGGGCGCAACTGTCAACCGGCCGTCTTCGAACAAGGCGTAGTGTCCTGGCGGCAGGCGGAAAACTCCCTTGTAAATGGTGCGGGGCGACGGAATGACATGAAAGTAGACATAGTCGAATATCGCTTGCGGATCGAGCTCGGTCGCTGCATCGGCCAAGTCGTCGGCGCGGGTGGAAAAATGCAGCTCACCACCCACCAGCCGG
>JANOUM010000956.1:0-3614 GCA_031416855.1 Rhodoferax sp.
GCTCCATGCGGGCCAACGCGTCGGGTGCGACGCGCAGGGCGTTGCGTGACAACACGGCAGCAAGGCGCGCGGACGCGCCCGGTGCACCGGTATCGGGTGCGTCCTTCACGCGCTCCAGCAACTCGTTGTAGCGCCCGCCCAATTCGTCCGCCAGCCAGCGCACCAGCAATAGGCTGCGGTCGAAGCGCTGGCCGCTGCTGCGTGCCGCGGATGCCCGCGCCACCGTGGCCATCAGTGGGCTCGCTCCATCATGCTGGCTGCCAGCAGGCTGTCGATGCTTGCACCGCGCTCGCCCACCGGCCAGAAGGCCGACCGATTGTGGAACAGGGTGGCGTAATCTTTCAAGGCGCGGCCGAAGATGGTTTGCACCGTGTCGGACAACCAGGTGTGTTCCGCCTTGGCCGCATCTGCTGAGCGTTCGTCGTCCACCGTGCGCAACCACAGCAGCACCGGGCGCGGCTCTGGCACGCCGCGCGCCAGATCCGCGGCCAGCACGGCCTCCATCAGCTGATGGCGTTGCCCTTGTGCGTCCTGCACCTCCCGCATGCGTTTCGGGGCAAGGCCGAGCAGCAGGCGTGCGGTTTCCAGCATGTCCACATCCGCCAAGCGGGGGCCGGTGGGCTCGTGCAGCGTGAGCTGGTAGGCAAAGGGCTTGGTCAGTTTGTCGGTGGACAGGCGCACGGCATTGCCGCTGTCGCCCTCCAGGGCGTCTACCAGCCAATACCGCAGCAGGTTTTCTTGCGCGTCGGTGGCCACCAGCTCCATGTCGATCTGCGCTTGTTCTGCATTCGCGGCGGGCCGGAACTCCAGCGCGTTCAGGCTGTCTTCGTAACGCTCCAGCCGCAGGATGCGCACCAGTGGCAAGGTGCGACGGCTCCAGTGGTCGGGGTCGCCGCCGTCGGCGTGTTGCACGGTGTCTTTGGGTTTGCCGTCTTTCCACTCGGGGGAGGCCATGACCTTGGCGATGCGCGGTAGGGTGACGGTGTCGAAGTATTCGCCTTGCTCGACGAGCAGGAATTTGCGTTTACCACCATCTTCCCGATTGAGGCCGATTGTTCCGTGTCCGGTGGACGCCGTGCCAGCGAAGAAGTCGAGCACGTACTCATTCGCGCCAACTCCCGCGATTCGCTGGACTTGCTGCATCAAGCGCACGGGCTTGATCGTGTTGAAGAACTCGCCGTCGCGCTCACCGGGCATGAGTTCAAGTACCGTTTGCTTGGCCTCTTGAGTGTGACCCACATCCTTGAAGTGCCAAAGAGTTTGTGGTGTCCGGCCATCCTTCACCTCTGTAAGAAATCGCTTCAGACGCGGCACCCCGTCTCGGCCTGGACCCCACCAGATTCGACCATCGTTATCAAGCTCGGCAAACTTTGCGCGCGACACACGCCAATAGGTTCCCGGCGGGGGGCCATTGATTAATCTGCCGCTTGGCGACGTAACCGGGTATACACCTTCGCTGTAAAAGTTCCTCGCTGACATATCACTTGAAGACCAGTTACCACGGGGGTCTGAGTCAGGATTGCCAAATCGGGCGTCCATCTCCTTCGTGCGCGGTAGTACACCCAGGCTGCAATGGGCGATTGACTTGGCAAACGTCAAAATGTAGTCATGGTCCTCACTGAAAAATTGAGCCGTATTCTTGGGAGAGAAGACCTTTTGCCAAATAATTTGGGCTAGGAAGTTTTGATCGCCCAGTATGTGATCGAGCAACAGGCGGAGTCTCGCTTGTTCATGATCAGCGATGCTGACGTAGAGGCTCCCTTGGATAGTAAGGAAATGAACTGCCGAGCGAATCCTTGCATCGAGCAGACTCAACCATGAGCCATGCGCAAACGTGTCTTTGTACAAGAATCCATCATTCCCCGTGTTGTACGGCGGATCGATATAAATACACTTCACTCGCTCCCGGTACGCCGGCTCGAGCGTCCGCAGCGCGGCGTAGTTGTCGGCATGCACCAGCTCCCCGCCAAGCGCGGCTTCCAGGTCATCGAAACAGGCCAGCGTCCGGGCCTTGAAGCCGGCATCGAAATGTCTGGTGTGCAGGGGCAGATGGGGATACTTTTGTAGCAGGCGTTGGCCTTCGACAGGCTCAGGCCGAACAGACTTTTTTCCAGACGATTTCTTGGCAGTGGGTTCCAACCCGGCGAAGGATTCACCCACCCAGGTTGCCCACTGCTTGGACTGTTGGGCATTGGCAACGGCCTCGTCCACCAATGCTTGGCCTGCGGCCCCGCCCTCGCGCAACAACCAACTGCATTGCACCAGGTAGTCGGCCTGCAGCACGAATTTGCGCTTTTCGAACAGGGTGGCCTGGAAGCGCTCGATCTGGTCTAAAAAGGTGATGAGGTCGAGCGCAATGGCGCGAACCAGATGGAACTTGGCACGGATGCGTGGCAGCTCGCTGTCGGGCGCGTTCCAGATTTGCACGAACTCGTGTTTCAGGTAGACGTCGAGTTCACCGCGAAGGAATTCGCCCAGTTGAGGATGGACGAAAAAGTCGCTGGTGTTCTTGCGCACAAAACGCCGCGCGTTGGTGGCAAGCAAGGCGGCGTTTATGTCCTTGGGTGCTTTGGCGGACTTGAAGTCGAGGCCCGCCAGCCATGCGTCGAGCACACGCTCCTGCATGGTGTTGCCGGTGCCTGCGCTGATGGCATCCGTGCCCGACTCGGCGGCTGGATGGGCGTCGTCAGCGCCGGATGCCTTGGCCGTGCTCTTGGCCTTGTAGCGCGTGTTCTCTGCGTCGGTGCCGGCCCGCCAGGCCCAGGCCAGCTCGAACCCGCCTTCGACTGCGTGCAGTGAGGCTGGGAAGAAATATTTGGCGGAACCCTTGGCATTGTCTTTTTCGGTATCAGCGCGCTGGATCACGAAACGCAGTTCCTGATCACCATCCTTGTAGGCAAACCGCGAAAACAGCTCGCCGCTCTTGACGTAGTGGCTGCCCTTGGTGGCCCAGTGGAAATGGGTATCTTGGCCGTTGTAAGGCACGGCGTAGGCGGCGGTGCCGCCGCGGCGTGCCCGCGGGATGAAATCGCCCTCGTCCCAGTAGCGGGAGAAGAAGGTGTGCAGGTGGTAGTAGCAGTTGGCGGCTTCGGACTCGGCGAGTTCGCGGCCGCCGGATTGCGCAAGCGCTTGCGTCCATTCGGCGATACGCCCGGGCAGGGTGTCGTCCAGATAAGCCAGCACTTGATCGCGGCGGTAATTGAGGATGCGGTAGATGCCGAAATCGAGCTCGGCGGCATCGAGCTTGAGGATGTCGCGCTTTATCAGGCTCAGGAACCTGCTTTGCGGGGTGGGTGTTTTCGGGGTGGCCATGGTGGATTCTCGGGGTGTGGCATCCATGACAGTCAGGGCAGGCTTGCCAGATGCGCCTGCGCCGCCGTGGCCAGCTTTTCGTCGAAGGTCGCAAGCGGGGCTTTCAGCTCGGCCGCCAGCCAGAGGTAGGCGGCGTCGTAGGTGGAGAGACGATAACGCGTGGCCAGGGCGAGAATGGCAGCCGGTTCGACGGGATGGAGCTCGACATCCATCTGCGAGAACATCCGCAGTCCGTCGGCAGCGATGTCCGCCCGGCCGGCTTTCTGCTTCTTGGCCGCTACGCTGACCATCTCAAAGGGCAA
>JANOUM010000957.1:0-4660 GCA_031416855.1 Rhodoferax sp.
CACGGCAATGCCTTTTTGGTGCCGGCGAACACATTCGCCACCTGCGGCACCACGTAACCGACCAGGAACATCACGATCACGAAGGCCACCACCGTCACGATGGCCGGGTACAGGGCCGCACCCAGCAGCCTGGCCTTGAGCACCTGTTGTTCAGCCAGATCGTCGGCCAGGCGCTCCAGCACCAGTCCGAGATTGCCGCTTTGTTCGCCGGCGCCGATCACGCCCACATAGATCGGCGAAAACTCGCGCGGATGTTGCGCCAGGGCCTTGGCGAAGCTGCTGCCCGCATTGACCTCGGCGCGCAGGGCCGCCACCAGGTTGCGCTGGCGCGGCAATTCCGCCTCGTCGCACAGAGCGGTCAGGGCCCGCTCCAGCGGCAGGCTGGCCGATACCAGCCCGGCGAGCTGGCGTGTCCACACCGCCAGCGCCGAGGGGTCGAACACCCGGCTGGCAAACAAGCCGGTGCCCGGGCGACGCCGGGACCGGTCGCTCTGCCCATCGCCGCCGCCAGGCGCCCCGACCACATCGACCTGCAGTGGCACCAGGCCCTGGCCACGCAGGCTGGTGCGGGCTGCGCGCGCAGTCTCCGCCTCCAGCACGCCCTTGCGGGAGCGGCCCTGTGCATCGAGTGCTTCGAAGGAATAGGCGGGCATCGGCCGGTGACCGCTAGTCGCGCGTGACCCGCACCAGTTCTTCGCGCGCCGTGATGCCCGCCAGCACCAACCGCTCACCGTCCTCGCGCATCAGTGTCATGCCGCCGGCGATGGCCGCGGCGCGGATCTCGGCCTCGGACGCGGTGTTGTGGATCTGGGCCCGGATGGCGTCGTTGGCCACCAGCAATTCGTAGACACCGGTGCGGCCGGCATAACCGGTGTGGCCGCAACTGGTGCACCCTGCCCCGCGGCAGTCGGTGCACCACTTGCGGACCAGCCGCTGGGCCAGCACCCCGAGCAGGGAGGAGCTGAGCAGGAACGGCTCCACGCCCATGTCGATCAGCCGGGTGACCGCGCTGGCAGCATCGTTGGTGTGCAGCGTCGCAAGCACCAGGTGCCCGGTCAGCGAGGCCTGGATCGCGATCTGCGCGGTTTCGAAATCACGGATCTCACCGATCATGATCACATCCGGGTCCTGGCGCAGGATGGCGCGCAGCGCCAGCGCGAAACTCAGGTCGATTTTCGGGTTGACCTGGGTCTGCCCGATGCCCGCGAGTTCGTATTCGATCGGGTCTTCCACCGTCATGATGTTGCTGCTGTGCGCGTCCAGGCGGCTGAGTGCTGCGTACAGCGTGGTGGTCTTGCCCGAGCCCGTGGGGCCGGTCACCAGGATGATGCCGTGCGGCTGCGCAATCAAGTGCTGGAACCGCTGCAACGTATGGCCCTCCATGCCGACCGCCTCCAGGCTGAGCTTCGAGCCGGTCTTGTCCAGCAGGCGCAGCACCGCGCGCTCGCCGTGAGCGCTGGGCAAGGTGCTGACGCGCACATCGACCGCGCGCGTGCCGATGCGCAGGCTGATGCGGCCGTCCTGAGGCAGGCGCTTTTCGGAAATATCGAGCTCGGCCATGATCTTCAGGCGCGAAATCAGGGCCGCGTGCAGGGCGCGGTTGGGTTGCACTACCTCGCGCAGGGTGCCATCGACCCGGAAGCGCACGCTGCTGTGGCGCTCGTAGGGCTCGATGTGGATGTCGCTGGCGCCATCCCGTGCGGCCTGGGTCAACAAGGCATTGAGCAGTCGGATGATGGGCGCGTCGTCAGCCGCCTCCAGCAGGTCTTCGACCGCCGGCAGTTCCTGCATCATGCGGCCCAGGTCGGCGTCCGATTCGACCTCGCTGGCCACCAGCGCGGCGCTCGATTCGCCCTGCGAATAAGCGGCGCTGATGCGTTGCACCAGGCCATCCGCCGCCATCGAGACCAGCGACTGCACCGGGTACTTGCGCAGCACCTCGCCCACCGCCGCACGTGCGGATTGGGGATGCAGCACCAGCGTGAGGGCGGCACCGTCGTCCTCCAGCAGCAACTGGTTCTCGCGCGCAAAACCGTACGGCAGCGGGAACTTCATGCGCGCCTATCGCACATTGGGCAGGAACGGCTCCATCGGGAGCGCCCTGCCCCTGGGCACCAGTGTGCCCGGCAAGAGCGGCGCCTTGTCGATCGGCAGCATCGGTGTGAGTAGAGGCTGCAGCGCGTTCTGGCCGGTCCGCATCTGCTCGTAGCGGTCGTTCGACAGGGCCTCGATCGATGCGGCATCGCGTACCACCACCGGGCGCAGGAAAACCATCAGGTTCGTCTTCTTGCGGCTGCGGCTCTCGCTCTTGAACAGGTTGCCGAAAAAGGGGACATCGCCCAGGCCGGGCACCTTGTCCTGGTTGCCGGCGTATTCATCCTGCAGCAGACCGCCGAGCACCACGATGGCGCCGTCTTCCACCAGCACGTTCGACTCGATCGAGCGCTTGTTGGTGATCAGGCCGGTGGCGGAATTGATCGACGACGGCTGGACGCTGGACACCTCCTGGAAGATGGCCAGCTTGACGGTGCCGTTCTCGCTGATCTGCGGACGCACCCGCAGTGTCAAGCCGACGTCCTTGCGTTCGATGGTCTGAAACGGATTGACCGTGCCGCTATTCCCCGAAGCACTGTTGGTGAACGAGCCGGTGACAAAGGGTACGTTCTGGCCGATCACGATCTTGGCCTCTTCGTTGTCCAGTGTCAGCAGGTTCGGGGTTGACAGGATATTGCCATCACCGGTCTGCTGCAGAAAGCGCGCCAGGAATCCCAGCACGTAGACACCGTTGGTGCGGTTGGCCACGCCGAGATTCAGGCCAGGGCCTGGCGCCACGCTGCCGCCCCCGGCGGCAAGGTTGATGATGTTGTTGCCGGCGGTTCCGAAGTTGGTCCCCAGCAGCCCGATGAGGCCATCCCCGCTCTTGCCCAACGCGCCTTGCCACTGGATGCCGAATTCGGCCGCCTTGTCGGCATTCACCTCGGCAATCAGGGACTCGACAAATACCTGGGCGCGACGGCCGTCGAGCTGGTCGATCACCGCGCGCAGCTGCCGGTATTGCGGCTCGGGCGCCGTGATCACGAGCGAGTTGGTGGCCGGGTCGGCCTGGATCTGCCCACCCGTGGAGGGTTGCGCCGAAGTCGCGGCAGCCGCCGCCGCCGCTCCCGCGGCGCCGCCGGCCGGTGCCGCCGCGGCCACGGTGCTGGCGGTGGTGGGTGCCGCCGACAGGGCTGCTCGCAGCGTCGTCGCCAGCTTGACCGCATCCGCGTTCTTCAGGTAGACCACATGGATGTTGCCCGCCGCGTCCGCCGACGAAGGGGCGTCCAGTTGTTGCACCAGGGTGCGCACGAGCGCCATCCGGGCCGGATTGGCGGCCCGCACAATCAACGCGTTGCTGCGCGGTTCGGCGATCACCACGGTACGAAAGGAGTTGTCCACCAGGCCCTGCCCGCCCTGGCCGCCGGCCGGCGCCGGGGTCAGCCGCGTCACCAGCAAGGCCAGGTCGACCGCCACCGCGTGCTTGAGCGGTATCACCTCGATATCGGAGGCATTGGGTAGGTCCATCGCAGCGATGATCCGGGCCAGCCGCTGCAGGTTGTCGGCATAGTCGGTGATGACCAGTGCATTGCTGCCGGGGTTCACGTTGATCGTGTTGTTAGGGCTGATCAAGGGGCGCAGCAACGGGATCAGGTTGTTGGGGTTTTCATGATTCAGACGGAAGATCTGGGTCACGATCTGGTTGCCGCCGACGCCACCGGAAGGTCCGATGGTCACGGTGCCACCCTGCAACTTGCCTTCTGCCTCGGGCACCACCTTGGCGATGCCGGCAGACTCGACGACGGTGAAACCCTGCAGCCGCAATGCCGCGAGAAACTGGTTGTAGGCGGCAGCCGGCGAGATCGGCCGCTCGCTCGACAGGTTGATGGTCCCCTTGACCCGTGGATCGATCACCATGGTACGGCCAGTGATCACACCCATGGTGCGCGCCACCGCTTCGATGTCGGCGCCAACGAAATTGAGCGTGATGGGCTCGCCCGCCTTCTGGGCCCAGACCGCCGGCACGCCGGACAACCAGCAGCCCGCCGCTACAACGGCCGGTGCGACCAGTCGAGAGTACATGTTCATACCAGAGCCCAATTCAAATTCATCAAAACCTGTGGATCCCGCAGCACTGCATCATCCGAGTGATAACACCGACTTGTTGCCCTGCCTGCGGCCCAGGACATTGAGCAGGTTGCCCAACGCGGATTCGCTGGCCGGGTCGGCGCTGGCCTCGCCGGAAAACCGCCACTGTGCGCCCGTCCATTCGCCCTGGCCCTCGATGCGCAGCGGCCCCTCCAGGGTCTGCACCCGCAAGGTCGGCGACGCCATCCCCGCGACTCCAGCCAGCGTCACTCGGTAGCTGCCCACCGGACGCAGGGTCGAGAGCCGCGACGCCATCCCCAGTGCGTCTACGTCGACCTGGCCAACCAATCGGGCACGGCCGTCGGTCCATTCTACGGACACGCCCCGCGTCCGCACCCGCAGTTCCCCCTCCATCTGCACCGTATTCCAGGGCGCGCCCAGCGCCGACAAAAGCGCCGCCGGCCACGCCGAGCTGCCGTCAGACAGGCTGACCGACGCCTGACCCCACGCCGGCACCAGCCGCACCTGCTGGCTCACC
>JANOUM010000958.1:0-4834 GCA_031416855.1 Rhodoferax sp.
CCAGCACCTTGTCCATCAGGATCGCACCTTCGTCGTACAAGGCCTGGCGCAGGTCGGTCAGGCGCAACGTGTCGTTGGCGTGCTTGTAGTCGGACACAACAATCGGTGGCATGGTTTCTCCCGGGGGTATGAAAAGCCGGCTGTGTTATTTCGCGGGGTCGAGTTCGATCTTGAGTTGCCGGTGGTCCCAATTTGCCGCCGCCTGTGCGACGTTGCGGTATAGCGCCTGGATGCCTTCGCCCGGCAGGTAGACCTCCATCATGTGGCCCAGCAGCGGCCGCGTGTCCACGAAGGCCGCGCCACGCCCCCCGGCGGTGCGCACTTCGGCGGCCACCGGATACCCGAGCGCCGCGTAGTGGGCAAGCAAACGGTCGTAGTCGTCGGGGATCACGGCCACATGGTGCAGGCCCTCCTGGCCCTTGGCGAACATGTCCCGAAAGGCGGAGGGCGCGTCACAGTGCTGCTGGACCAGTTCGACCTGGATCGGCCCTGCCTGCACATACACCGCGGACATGTCGATGGTGGATACTGCCCCGCGGTAACGCACATGCGGCATCTCGATATGCCGGCGCACAAAGAACGGGCCGATGCCCCACAACGCATGCCAGCGCTCGATGGCCGTGTCGATGTCGTTGACCACGTAGGCGTTCTGGACCAGGTGGTGGATGAAGGACATGGCAGTGCGCCTCAGGTTGGAAGAAATGGAATTTACTTAAACCCCGTTCGCCCTGAGCTTGTCGAAGGGCCCTTCGACAAGCTCAGGGCGAACGGGTCATGAATTGCGCAACGCTCAATAAGCAAGTGCCATTCAGGTTAGAAGTTCGATACACCCAGCCCCAGGCCGCCATCGACTTCGAGCGCGACACCAGTGACCCATTCGGCGCGCACCAGGTATTCGATCGACTCGGCGATCTCCAGCACCGTGCCGATGCGCCCGAGCGCATGGTCCGGGGCGATCGAGGCATAGCGGGCATCGGACTGTTCGACGGTGAACAGCCCGGCGCGCAGGTTGATATCGGTGCTGACCGCCCCCGGCAACACGCAGCAGACCCGGATCTGCTTGCGCCCGAGTTCGGCCGCCATCACGCGGGTCAGGCCTTCGACCGCGGCCTTGGTGGTGGCATACGGCGAGGCTCCGGGATAGGCGCGCCGGTTGTGGATCGAGCCCAGGAAGATGATCGCGCCGTGCGTGGTTTCGAGCAAGGGCACCGCCATGCTGGACAACATCATCCCGGAGATGACGTTGGTGTTGAATGCCTCCTTGAGGAAATCCTCGGTGTACTGGCCCACGGCCTGGCGGTACATGTTGGCCGCATTGCTGACCAGTACATCGAGCTTGCCGCCGTGCGCCACCGCTGCAGCCAGCATCGCCTCGCGGTCCGCGTGTATGGTGACGTCTCCCACCACGGCGTGGCAGGCCGGGCCGATCGATGCTGCCACCGCATCGATCTTGTCCTTGCGCCGGCCGGTGATCGTGACTTTGGCTCCGCGCCCGGCGAACAGGCGGGCCGTCGCCTCGCCGATGCCCGAACCGCCTCCGGTGACCAGCACCGACATGTCCTTGATTTCACGCATGAGGTTGTCGCTCCACGTCGGTTGAACTGCGCGGCCTATTTGTCCTCGATGTACTTGCCACCCTGGATCTTCATGACGGCATATCCAAAGCTGGGAATACGCGTCGCCGGATCGGTGATCGACCAGGTGCCACGACCAATGACCACCGGCAGGTTCTTGGTGGCGAGCATGGCTTCGCGCACCTTGTCGCGGGTCGGGTTGGGACCGGCCGCCTTGATCGCGTTGCCGGCGATCAGGCCCATGGAATATCCGACCATGGCCCACGAGTCGGGTGCCACGTTGTAACGCTTGGTGTAGTTGACGATGAAGGTCTTGGCCATGTCGTTGACACCGGTGGGCACGGACTCGGCCGAGAACAAGGTGCCCTCGACGGCGGCACCACCGGCCTTGGCGTAGTTGGCCGACCCCATGCCGGTGTTGCCCACCAGCAGCGTGCTCGCAGCCATGCCGGCCTGGCGCGCCTGCAGGATGATGTTGGCACCCTGCTCCGGCGGGGTGGACAGGAACAGGCAGTCGGCCTTGGCGGTCGCGATCTTGGTGGCGAGCGCGGTGAAGTCGGTGTCGGCGGACAGGATCGACTCTTCCGCCGCAATCGCCACGCCGCCTTTCTTGATCGTGTCGCGGAACGCGTTCGCCTGCAGGATGTAGCCTTCGTTGTCGCGGATCGTGATGTTGAAACACGCCTTGGGTTTGCGTTTTTGCGCCACATGGTCTCCCAACAGGGTCATGTACTGGTCGGCAGTCTCGGTTACCTTGAACACCCAGGGGCCTGGCTTGAGCACGGCGGGCGAGGTGGCGGTGGTGAAGATCGGGATCTTCAACTCATTGGCCACTGGTGCGGCGGCCATGGCTTCACCGGTGGCAACCGGGCCGATCACCATGATGGCGTTGTCGCGGGTGGCCATGCGTGTCAGCAGCGCCAGCGCCTCCTGGGTGTTGGAGCGGTTGTCCTCGACCATCAGCGTGACCTTTGTCGCGCCGAAATAGCTGCTCGCCTGCATCTCGTCGAAGGCCATGCGGATCGCGTTGATCACCGGGGTTCCGACGAAGGCGTAGGTGCCGGTGTTGGACATCACCACGCCGAGTTTGACTTCCTGCGCCTGTGCGGTGGACAGCGTGGCGAGCATGGCAATGCCGGAGGCTGCCAGCAGGGGGACGATGCGTTTGGTCATGAAGGTCTCCTGTTGTGAAAAGTGGACAAAGAAAATCAGTCCGAACCAGTGCCCTGGCCCAGGTAATGTGCCTCGATTTCGGGGTCGTTGGCAAGCTCCCTGCTGGGCCCGGCGTGCACGATGCGGCCCTGCTCGATGACATAGGCGCGGCTGGTGACCTCGAGCGCCTGTTTGGCGTTCTGCTCGATCAGCAGAATCGTGAGTCCCTCCTGGTTGAGCGAGCGCAATGTGGCAAACACCTGCTTCACGATCAGCGGCGCCAGGCCCAGGCTGGGCTCATCGAGCAGCAGCAGGCGCGGCCCGCCCATCAGCGCGCGGCCGATCGCCAGCATCTGCTGCTGCCCGCCGGATAACGAGCCGGCGCTCTGCTGGCGGCGCTCGCCCAGGATCGGAAACAGCTCCAGCACCCGCGCCAGCGGGTAGGTGGCCGTGCGGCCACGCAAAGCGGTGCCTCCGAGTTGCAGGTTCTCCAATACGGTCATCTCGGCAAACACCTGTCGGCCTTCGGGCACCTGCAACAACCCGCGCCGCGACACTGTCCAGGGCGACTGGCCGGCCATCGCCTCGCCGTCGAGCGTGATCGAACCACCGGCTGGCTGAACCTGCCCGCTGACACAGTTGAGCAGCGTGGATTTGCCGGCGCCATTGGGCCCGATCAGTGCGACCATCTCGCCCTTTTGGACCGACAGGCTGACGCCGCGCAGCGCCTGGATGCCGCTGTAATTGGCCTTGAGATCGGTGATTTCGAGCATGGTGTGGCGCGCCTCAGCCACCGAGGTAGGCGGCGATCACCGCGGGGTCGGCGACGACCTTTTTCGGCGGGCCCTCGGCGATCAGTCGCCCGCCGTCGAGCACGTAGATGTGTTCGCACAGCCGGGTGACGAAGCGCATGTTGTGTTCGATCAACAGCACCGCCATGCCCTCGGCCGCGAGTTGCCTGAAGATGGCACCCAGCTCGTTGGCCTCGACGTCGTTCATGCCTGCCACCGGTTCGTCCAGCAACAACACCGAAGGCTTGGACGCAAGGGCGCGCATGAACTCGACCCGCCGCTGGTGGCCGTAGGCCAGGCCGCCAGCCGGAAAGCTGGCGTAACGCGTCATGTTGAAGCGCGCGAGCAGTTCGCCGGCCTGGGCGCGGATGCGGCGCGTCTCGGCGCGGGCCGAGGGCAGGGCCAGGATGCTGGCCAGCAGCGAACAGTTCTCGTGGCGGTGAAAACCACCCATCACGTTGTCGATGGCCGGGGCTTCCTTGAACAGCCGGATGTTCTGGAACGTGCGTGCCAGCCCGGCCCGGCTGATCTCGTGTGGCGAGGTGGTGGTGAGGTCGCGCTCGCCCAGGCGGATGCTGCCCGCCGTGAGCTCCATCATGCCGGTGATGAGGTTGACGATGGTCGACTTGCCAGCGCCATTGGGGCCGATGAGGCCGGTGATGCGGCCCGGCGGGATCTGCATCGAGACCTTCTCGGCCGCAATGACGCCACCGAAGTGTTTGGACACCTGGTCCAGCACCAGCGTGTTGGCTGGAGTACCTTCGCTCTGCGAGCTGCGGTGCCGCGCGCCTTCGGGCGGCCGTGCGGCGCTCATTTCTTCCCCTCCATCGCCGCCTGGTCCATGCGCGCAATGCGCCGACGATACAGGTACTCCACAAAGGTGTCGTACACGCCGCGCGGCAGGTAGCCCATCACCAGCACCATGATCAGGCCATAGACCAGGGTGCGGTACTCGGCCAGCGGGCGCGCCAGCTCCGGCAGCGCGAGCAGCACCGCCGTGCCCACCACCGGGCCCCAGATCGAGCGCCGCCCCCCCAGCACCACGTAGGACAGGATCGCCACCACAAATTCGAAACCGAAACGGCTGGGCTCGATCGAGTAGGAGTGAAACGCCTCCAGGCCGCCATAGAAGCCCGCGATCGCGCCCGACAGGGCGAACGCCACCGTCTGGTAGTAACGCACCGAGGTGCCCAGGGATGCGGCGACGGTTTCGTCCTGCCGGATGGCATCGAACGCACGGCCCAGTCGCGTCTGGTTGATCGCCCACATGATGTAGAGGGTGCAGGCCAGCGCAATCGCCAGCGTGCCGGTGGAGAC
>JANOUM010000959.1:0-1541 GCA_031416855.1 Rhodoferax sp.
CTTGGTCTTGACGCCGATACGCGCCCACATGGCGGCGACGTTCTGGCAAATCTCTTCGTCGTTCACGTAACGGTTGTTCGGGCAGTTGAGCTGGATCTCGAAGCCGTTCGGGTAACCGGCGTCTGCCAGCAGCTTCTTGGCGCGCTCCGGGTCGGCCTTGATCGCCTGGTCGAGCTCGGGGCTGTGGCCGTTTACGCCCGGTGCCACCAGGATGGAGGCCGGCAGCGACAGGCCACGCATGGTACTGCGCTTGATAAGCTCGCGGTCGATCGCCACGCTCAGGGCTTCACGCACCCGTTTGTCCTTGAACGGGTTCTTGCCCTTGACATCCGAATACTTGAGCTCGGCACTGTTCAGGTCCAGCGCCAGAAAGATTGTGCGTACCTCGTTGCCTTCGAGCAGCTTGAGCTTGCTGTCGCTGCGCAGCCGGGTCACGTCCTGCGTCGGCAGGTCGGTCAGCAGATCGAGCTCGCCGGAGAGCAGGGCAGCGACCCGGGTCGGGTCGGACTTGATCGGGGTGTAGACGACATCGGTGACATTGCCCTGGTGTTTGTCCCACCAGTTCTTGTTGATGGTCATGGTCACCTTCTGGTCCGGCGACCAGCCGGTGATCTGGTACGGGCCGGTGCCGTTGACGTTGCGCGAGGCGAAGTTTTCTTCCTTCGCCTTGTAGTTCTGCACGTCGGTGGTCTTGTTCTTCTCGGCCCAGCCCCGGTTCATCATGCGAAAGTCGATCAGGCTGCGCAGCAAAGTCGGGTTCGGCGCCGACAGGTTCATGTCAATCGTGTGGTCGTCCACCTTCTTGATCTCCTTGACGCCGCTGACGTAAATCTGCATCGTGCCGTTCGGCTGGCTGATGCGCCCGAGCGAGAAGATCACGTCATCCGCAGTGAAATTGGAGCCGTCGTGAAATTTGACGCCCCGGCGCAAATCGAAGCGCACCTGGGTCGGTGACACCACCGTCCACTTGGTGGCCAGCGCCGGTTCAACCTCGAACTTCGCGTTGTAACGGGTCAGGCCCTCATACGAGTTCATCAGGATCGCATTCGTCGTGGCATGGTTTTGCGAATGCGGGTCGAGCGTCAGGATGTCGTTTTGCGCACCCCACTTCAAGGTCACCGGTTGGGCCTGCGCCAGTATGCTGCCGGCCGCAAACAGCACGGCGGCTGCAACGTGTTTGAGAGTCATGGTGGGTCTCCGTAAGGTAATCCTGTAGCAGTGTAGACAGGGCTTACTGGCGCTGCCACGGGGGAAACCCGATGACCCCACGCCCCGTGGCGGTTGCCCCAACTGGCCATGCTACATTCAGGCGACACGCTTTCCGCCCCGATGTTTGCTTTCATTCTGCGCCGACTGATACAGGCCGTCTTTGTGATGGTGACGGTGGCATTCATCGCCTTCACGCTGTTCCAGTATGTCGGTGATCCGGTGCTGTTCCTGCTGGGCCAGGATGCCACGGCCGACCAGATCCGCGCACTGCGCGCGCAACTCGGGCTGGACCAGTCCTTTCTGGTGCAGTTCTGGCACTTTCTGCTGAATGC
>JANOUM010000960.1:0-5758 GCA_031416855.1 Rhodoferax sp.
GTGTTCGAGCTCCAACGTGTGGACCGCACTGCCATCGTTGCGGTCGCGCACCGTGCCCAGGAAACTGCACACCGCGCCAACCCGCGGATCACCGGCACGCAGGGCCGCCAACTCCGCGCCCAGGTCGAAGTCGTCGGTCTGAATCGAAACACGCGGCGCAGTCATCGCCGCATTGTGGCACCGCTTGCGGGCAGTCGGGCGCGGGCGGGTACGATGCGGTTCCGTGCTCGGATGAGCGATGGAACTGCCCGCACCAATCTGGCGCAGCTCCCTTGCGCATTCCACCGACGGTTGTCCATTGGTCAGGTACATGCAAAGGAGCAGGGTCGCCACGGCAAGTTGGACCTTGCGGCGATGCCCACCCTGATGCGGGCGTCGGGGATCTCTGCCGTTCGCTTGCCTGAGCGGCCCGGATCAGCCGCCTGTCACCGGCGGAAAGAAGGCCACTTCGGCCCCGTCCACCAGCAGCGCCGACTCCTGGCACATGACCTGGTTCAGGGCGATGCGAACAGCCCGACCGCGGGCCAGGGCCTGCGCGTGTGCGGCGCTGCGAAGGATCAGTTCCTCGCGCAGGCCGGCCAGGTCGGTGGCCGCCGTGTTCCAGCCCTCGCTGCCGGTGCCGATAGCTTCGCGGATCGAGGCGAAATAGCGTATGGAAATATGCATCATCGGCTCAGGACAACAAGTCGGACAGGGCGATGAACCGCACCAGGTCACCAGGCGCGATGGTTTGCCCCGGCGGGTTGTCGACGACGCCGTCGCCCCACACGACCGACGTCAACACGCCCGAACTCTGGTTGGGGAACAGGTCGACTCCGCCTTGTGCATTGCGCCGCGCACGCAGGAACTCGCGCCGCCGGTCGGCGCGCGGCCAATGGAAATCGGCGCGCAGGGGCACGGCCGGTGCCGCCAGGCGCTGCACACCCATGAGCGACAGGAGGAAAGGGCGCACCAGCAGCAGGAAGGTGATGAAACTAGACACCGGGTTACCGGGCAAACCCAGGAAATGCGCCGCGCCGATGCGGCCATACGCAAACGGCTTGCCCGGCTTGATCGCAACCTGCCACAGATCCAGCCGGCCCAATTCGGTTACTGCTGGCTTGACATGGTCTTCCTCACCCACGGAGACACCACCACTGGTTAGAACCACATCATGCGCCAGCGCGGCCGAGCGCAATGCCTCGACCGTCGCGGCGCGCTGGTCTGGCACGATGCCCAGGTCGGTCACCGCACAGCCCAGGCGCAGCAGCAGGCTGCGCAGGAAAAACCGGTTCGAGTTGTAGATGGCGCCCGGCTGCATGTCGGCAGGCGCGACGTCACCGGGCATGACCAGTTCGTCGCCGGTGGAGAAAAGCGCCACGCGCGGCTTGCGCCGCACATGCAGCGTGGCCATGCCCACGCTGGCCGCCAGACCGAGTTCGGCCGGCGAAAGACGCTGGCCCTGCGCCAGGACCGTGGCACCCAAGGTGACATCCTCACCAGCGCGACGGATCCACTGGCCCGGCTGCGGCAACCGGTTGACCCGCAGGTCGGACGCGTCCGAAGCGGTCTCGCAGTCCTCCTGCATCACCACCGCATCGGCACCGGCGGGGATCGGTGCGCCGGTGAAGATGCGCGCCGCGCAGCCCGGCAGCACCTCGCTGCCCACGGCACCGGCCGCTATGCGTTGCGTCACACGCAAAGCCGTCCCGACCTGCGGCACATCGGCGCTACGCACCGCGTAACCGTCCATGGAGCTGTTGTCCTGCGGAGGCACCTGCAGCGCCGACACCACTGCATGCACCAGCACCCGCCCATCCGCATCGAAGGTGGAGACCTCCTCGCTGCCCGCCAGTGGCAGGGCATGCGCCAGCAGTTCTGCCAGCGCGTCATCCAGCGACTTCAGCACCGGGCGCAACTCAGCCCCGGGCTTCACAGCTCGCGACGATCAGCGACTTGATCGTCTCCACATTGGCGGCAACCACCACCACACGCTTGG
Organism: Rhodoferax sp.; assembly: GCA_031416855.1. GTDB lineage: Bacteria > Pseudomonadota > Gammaproteobacteria > Burkholderiales > Burkholderiaceae_C > CAISIP01. The sequence continues at coordinate 1,979 of JANOUM010000960.1, forward strand.
GCAGGGCCTCGATGCCTTCGAATCCGGCCGGTCGCTCCGGCTCGCGCCCCAGCGCCTCGACGATGGTGTCGGCAAACTTGATCGGCAGCGCGGTCTCCAACACGATCATCGGCACGCCATCGGCCAGGTGTTCGCGCGCCACCTTGACGCCATCCGCCGTGTGCGTGTCGATCACCTGCGCGCAACGGGCATCGGTATCGCGGATAGTCGCCAGCCGGTCTGCATGCGTGCTGCGACCGCTGGAGAATCCGAATACGCGCGCGGCATCGCCAAAGGCGCGATGGGCGCTGAGGTCGAAGCGACCGTTCACGCGCAGTTGGCGCTCGAACAGGTCGTGCACCAGCGCGGCATCCCGTCCGACCAGGTCGAACACGAAGCGCTCGAAATTCGACGCCTTGGATATATCCATCGACGGGCTGGAGGTCGCGTGCGTGTCGGCGCCGCTACGCACCCGGTACACACCGGTGCGGAAAAACTCGTCGAGCACATCGTTTTCGTTGGTGGCAACCACCAGCCGGTCGATCGGCAGGCCCATCATGCGGGCCACGTGCCCGGCACAGACGTTGCCGAAGTTGCCGGAAGGCACGGTGAAACGCACCTTCTGCCGGTTCGAAGTAGTGGCCTGGAAATAGCCCGCAAAGTAATAGACGACCTGCGCCACCAACCGCGCCCAGTTGATTGAGTTGACCGTGCCGATGCGGTACTTGCGCTTGAACTCGAGATCGTTCGAGACCGCCTTGACGATGTCCTGGCAGTCGTCGAAGACGCCACGCACCGCGATATTGTGGATGTTCGGATCCATCAGGCTGAACATTTGCGCCTGCTGGAACGGGCTCATGCGGCCATGCGGGCTGGTCATGAAGACCGCGACACCTTTCTTGCCGCGCATGGCGTATTCAGCGGCGCTGCCGGTATCACCGCTGGTGGCACCCAGGATGTTGAGGGACTCGCCACGGCGCGCCAGTTCGTATTCGAACAGGTTGCCCAGCAACTGCATCGCCACGTCCTTGAACGCCAGGGTCGGCCCGTTGGACAGCGCCTCCAGGTACAGCGGCGCTTCAGCACCGGATGCCTTGTCGACAAGCCGGCGCAGCGGCACGATCTCGGGCGTACCGAACACCTCGCGGGTATAGGTTCTGGCACAGATCGCACGCAGGTCGACGGCCGGAATGTCGTCCACATACAGCGACAGGACCTCGAACGCCAATTCGGCATACGGCAGAGTGCGCCAACGGCTCAGGGTGGCATCGTCGACCCTCGGGTAACGGCTGGGCAGGTACAGCCCGCCATCGGGCGCCAGACCTTCGAGCAGGATATCGCAAAAACGCTGTTGCGAGGCATGGCCCCGTGTCGACACATAGTCCATCAGGCCAGTTCTTCCTTGCGGATGCGGGTGATCGGCTGCAACACGCTGGGCAGGGATTGCATGCGTTCCAGTGCATCGTTCATGGTGCCTTCGCGCGTGTCATGGGTCAGGATGATAAGGTCGGTCTGCGCCACCTGTGCATCGGTGCCACCCGGCGCCGCAGGGCTGACTTCATCGGCTTCACGCTGCAACATCGCGTCGATGCTGATTCCGGCCTCGGCCAGGATGCCAGTGACCTTCGCCAGCACGCCCGCCTGGTCGGCCACCCGCAGGCGCAGGTAATAGGCAGTGACGATATCGCGCATCGCCATCACCGGCAGGTCGCTCATGGCGTCGGGTTGGAACGCCAGGTGCGGAACGCGGTGCGCGGCATCCGCCGTGTGCAGCCGGGTGATGTCCACCAGGTCGGCAATCACCGCGCTGGCCGTCGGTTCGCTGCCGGCGCCCTTGCCGTAATACAGGGTGGTGCCGACGGCATCGCCATGCACCATGACGGCGTTCATCGCGCCCTCCACATTGGCGATCAGCCGCTTCATCGGCACCAGACTCGGATGCACGCGCAGCTCGATGCCGCGCACTTTGCCCGTGGCGACGTCCACACTACGCTTGGTGATGCCCAGCAGCTTTATGCGGTAGCCGAGTTGGCCGGCATACTGGATGTCCTGTGCGGTCAACGCGGTGATGCCCTCCACGTAGGCCTTGTCAAACTGGACCGGTATGCCGAACGCGATGGCCGACATGATGGTCGCCTTGTGCGCTGCATCCACGCCCTCGATATCGAAGCTCGGGTCTGCCTCGGCATAACCCAGGCGCTGCGCCTCCTTGAGCACGACGGCAAAGTCGAGACCCTTCTCGCGCATCTCACTCAGGATGAAGTTGGTCGTTCCGTTGATGATGCCGGCGATCCACTGGATGCTGTTGGCGGTCAGTCCTTCGCGCAGCGCCTTGATGATCGGAATGCCGCCGGCCACCGCAGCCTCGAATGCCACGATCACGCCCTTGGCGTGGGCTGCGGCAAAGATCTCGGTGCCATGGACGGCCAGCAAGGCCTTGTTGGCGGTGACCACGTGCTTGCCGGCAGCAATCGCCTCCATCACCAGTTGCCGGGCAATGCCATAACCGCCGATGAGTTCGATCACGATGTCGATATCCGGGTTGGCGATCACCGCACGTGCGTCTTTGACGACCCGGATGTCCGGACCGACCAGCGCCTGGGCGCGCGCCACATCGAGGTCGGCAACCATGGTGATCTCGATGCCGCGCCCGGCGCGCCGCCGGATCTCCGACTGGTTGCGCTTGAGAACACTGAAAGTACCGCTGCCGACGGTGCCGATGCCCAGAAGGCCGACTTGGATGGGATTCATGGAGGTGGGTGGATTGGAGAGAAGGGGTCAGTGTCAGGCGCGCGCCGCCACCAGCTTGATCGGGCCGCGCGAACTGGTATCGCAATGGCGCTTGCGGTAGATCTCAAGGAAGCGCGCAATCCGCCCGATGGCTACACGCAGGTCGTCTTCGTGGGGCAGGAAAACGATCCGGAAATGGTCTGGCTTGGCCCAGTTGAAACCCGTGCCTTGCACCAGCATGACCTTGGTTTCCTCCAGCATCTCGAGCACGAAATCCTGGTCGTTGTCGATCGGATAGAGCTCCGGGTCCAGTCGCGGGAACATGTACAGTGCCGCGCGCGGCTTGACACAAGTTACGCCCGGAATCGCGGTGATCAGGTCGTAGGCGAGGTCGCGCTGGCGCCGCAGGCGTCCTCCCACCGCGACCAGGTCGTTGATGCTCTGGTACCCGCCCAGCGCAGTCTGGATCGCCCACTGGCCCGGTACATTCGGACACAGGCGCAGGTTGGACATCATGTTGAGGCCGTCGATGTAGTCCCGGGCCGGCTTCTTGTCGCCCGAGACAACCATCCAGCCGGACCGGTACCCACAGGACCGGTAACTCTTGCTCAGACTGTTGAAGGTCAGGGTCAGCACGTCGTCGCTCAGGGAGGCGATAGCCGTGTGGCGCGCGCCGTCGTACAGGACCTTGTCATACACCTCGTCGGCGAAGATGACCAGGCCGTGTTCGCGTGCGATGTCGATGATTCCCTTGAGCAGGTCGTCCGAATACAGGGCGCCGGTGGGGTTGTTCGGGTTGATGACCACAATGCCCTTGGTGCGCGCAGTGACCTTGGCACGGATGTCGTCCAGGTTGGGCATCCATCCGTCGGCCTCGTCACACAGATAGTGCACCGGTTTGCCGCCCGACAACACGACCGCTGCCGTCCACAAGGGGTAGTCGGGCGACGGGATCAGCATTTCGTCGCCATCGTTGAGCATCGCATTGCTGGCCATCACGATCAGCTCGGAGGCGCCGTTGCCAAGGTAGATGTCATCAAGGGCCACGCCCTTGACACCTTGCTGCTGGGA
>JANOUM010000961.1:0-2375 GCA_031416855.1 Rhodoferax sp.
GGGGGGGGGGGGGTTTGTTTTTTTTATTTTTTTTTTTTTTAATCTAATTAATATAATTTTCCGTTAAACTGTCCAAATTCACACCACGTGCCCCCGGTCCCCGAAAATGCCACCCTACCTGACCCCCTTTGAACGCGGCAACGGCAACCAGACCACCACCTGGGCCGAATGCATCGCCTGGTACGAGCGACTGGTCGTCGACTTCCCCGCGGTGCTGCATTTTTCGCAGATCGGGGAGTCTGACAATGGCGTGCCCCTGCACGCCGGCGTCATCAGCGCCGACGGCGTGTTCGACCGGGCGCGCCTGAAGGCCGAGGGCCGGTGCGTGTTCTTCAACAACAACGGCATCCATCCCGGGGAGCCGGAGGGCATCGACGGCTGCATGGCGCTGGTGCGCGACTTCTGCACCCAGCCACGGCGGCTGGCAGCGCTGGGCAGCACGGTATTCCTTTTCATCCCGGTCTACAACGTCGACGGTTGCCTGAACCGCAACACCAGCTCGCGCGTGAACCAGGTCGGACCCGACTCGTTCGGTTTCCGGGCCAATGGGTGCAACCTCGATCTGAACCGCGACTTCGTCAAATGCGACAGCTTGACGGCGCAGGCCTTCAACCGGTTCTTTGCCGACTGGGACCCTGACGTGATGGTCGACACCCACACCTCCAACGGGGCCGACTACCAGTACACCATGACGCTGATCCATACCCAGTCCGACAAGCTGGGTGCCCCGTTGGGCGCGTTCCTGCGCGATGCCATGTTGCCCGCGATCTACCAGGACATGGAGCACCGCGGCTGGCCGACCAGCCCGTACGTGCACCCGATCAAGGACACACCTGACGCTGGCATCAGCCACATGCTGGACGTGCCGCGTTTTTCGACCGGTTACGCGGCGCTGCACCACACCATCGGTTTCATGCCCGAATCGCACATGCTCAAGCCCTTCGTTGACCGCTACGCCGCAATGCGCGCACTGGTCGACAGCGTGCTGGCGTTCACTGCCGCCCACGCCCAGGTGATCCCGGCCCTGCGCCACCGGGCGCGGCAGGCCGCGATGCACCGGGGCCAATGGCCGGTGTTATGGCGCATCGATACCAGCCGTTCCACACCGACACGTTTCAAGGGATTCACGGCCGTGTACAGCGCCAGCAAACTGGGCAACTACACGCGCCTGTCCTACGACCGCAAGCAGCCCTGGGAGCGGGAGATCGCCTGTTTCGAACGCTGTGTCGAGGAACTGGTGGTCGATGCACCGCGGGCCTACCTCGTGCCTCGGGCCTGGCAGTCGGTGATCGCTCGCCTGCAGTGGAACGGGGTGCGGCTGCGCCGGCTCCAGTCCGACCGCCCGCTGCAAGTGCGTGCCTACCGGATCCTGTCGGTGGTTTCAAGGCCGCAGCCGTACGAGGGACGCAGCTTTCACGACACGGTCGAAGTCGCGCCCGAGTGCATCACCTACGACGCCCAGGCTGGCGACTGCCTGGTCGATCTGAACCAGCCCCATGCGCGTTATGCGGTCGAGACGCTGGAGCCGCAGGCGCACGACAGTTTCTTTCGCTGGGGATTCTTCAACAGCGTGCTGGAGAAGAAGGAGCGTTATTCGGACTACGTGTTCGAGGACACCGCGCTGGAGATGCTGCAGGACGAACCGGAATTGCAGGCCCGCTTCGAGCAGTGGAAGGGCGCCCATCCGGAGCTGCTGGCGAACCAGTCGGCGGTGCTCGATTTCCTCTTTGCAGCGGGTCGCCGCCACCAGGAGCCCGGGTGGATGCGGTACCCGGTGATGGGCCTGATGGAGCAGTCCGCCCTGCCGTGATGGCGCGCGTGGTGGATATGTGCGCGGTCGTGCAGCGCGATCGGGATATCTTCGATACCGCCTACGGCGCAGCCTGCAACTTCTTCCAGGCCTGAAAGCCCCCTGCCACCGACAAGGCCTTGGGGTAACCCAGCGAGCGCAGCAGCGACGCTGCGGTCAGGCTGCGCCGGCCACTGTTGCAGATACACAGCAGCAGGTTGTCGCGCGCATGGTGCAGCTGGTTGATCATCGTGAAGAAGGTCTTGGCGTCCATGTCCCTGGGCTGGCCGGCGTCCAGTATGTCCTGTTCGTCCTCGGTCAACGCGTCGCCGAGCATGACCTTGACTTCGAACATCGGTATGTGCACCGTGCCGGGAATCGCCCCCTTCATCTCGATCTCGAAGCTCTGCCGGATGTCGATCATCGTGGCGAGACCAAGGCGGCATAATTCCAGCGCCGCCGGCAGCGTGATTTCCAGCAGGGACGGGTCTTCGGATGGTGCGGTGTTGTCTGGTTGCATGCGTGTACTGCGTGGCAGGCCGGCCGCAGAAGAACGGCTGATCGGAGAATTCTCCCATTGTTTGCC
>JANOUM010000962.1:0-3563 GCA_031416855.1 Rhodoferax sp.
TGGCGCCGACCAACTTCCCGCGTACCGATCTGCTGAACGTTTTTCTGAAGGGCATCAAGGGCGTGAACCAACCCGCCAACGTGGTCTCCGGTGAAATGCTGCGGCTCAATACAGCGACTGCAGTCACCGCCGCAGGTTCGCAGAATCCGCTCGGAGTCGCGGCAGGTGACAACGCGGGGTTCCCGAACGGACGCAGACCTGCCGATGACGTGGTAGACCTGTCGCTGCGGGTGGCCATGGGTGCGTTGTGCGTACTGACCGGCGCGGGCGACACACTGCAGGTCGGTTGCCAACCTTCCGACGCTCCGGCCGGCGGTATGGCGTTTACCGATGGCGTGCGCAAGACGGACGCGAACTACGGCACCACGTTTCCTTACCTGACCACACCGGTGTCCGGTAACTTCAATCCGCCTGCTCCGGCTGGCACGGTCTTCCCCTGAACACAAGGAGTCATTCAATGAACACGACAAAGAAAATACTTTGGCTGGCGGCACTGGTGACACCCCTGGTGATCGTCGGCTGTGGCGGTGGCGACGACAACAACGGCGTAACGGCCGACGCGACTACGGTGCCCGCTAGCGCCGGGACCAGTGGTGCGGCGTTCCTGTCCTTCATTTCGTCACTTGTATCAAATGACGAGACGTCCGAGCCGCTCGTCATCAGCGACAACCTTGCAGTGCCTGACGATGAGGAAAATGAATCGTAACCCTTGACCTGAGAGGGCCACGCCACCAAGGCATAACACGGGCGGCAGCGCTTCGGCAACGGGCGCTGCCGCCCTTGTTTCAGCGCCATGGCAAGGCGGATGCACTTCGACTCTATCCAAATGACAATCAATCGCTGCTTTCGTTGCCTGGTGGTTGCGTGGGTGGCGCTGCCTGTGGCTGCCTGCGCGGTCACCCAGTTGGCGCCGTCGCACGACGATGAGGTTTTGGAGGTGTTGCCGGCCATCACGCAAAGTCGGCCTAGCCGGGCGGCTTTTGCATCTGCTACCCCATCCCGGGCCTTGGACCCGTCGACGGCCGCGCTGCAGGCACGCGCTGACATCGCCGTCGCGCGGCAGACCGGCGACACGCGTTACTGGGGCCGAGCACAGGCATTGCTGGCACCCTGGTGGGACCGGGCAGACGCGCCACCAGAGCTGGCGGTGCTGCAGGCGACCGTGCAACAGGGCCGGCATGAGTTCGCCGCGTCGCGCACGGTGCTGGTCAGCGCGCTGGCGCGCGCCCCTGGCAACGCTCAGGGCTGGTTGAACCTGGCCGCACTGGAGCGCCTGTCGGCGCGCTACGAGCAGTCGCTGGCGGCCTGCGACGCCGTGCAGCGCGCGGCACAGGCCTGGTACGCGACAGCATGCCGCTTGGAGACCATGTCGCTGCAAGGCCAGCATGCCGAGGCGGTGCGCGGCCTGCAGGCCATGCAGGCGGGGACCACCTCGCCGGAGCAGGCCAGCTGGTTGTGGTCGCTAATGGCCGAGGCCCGCGAACGCGCCGGCCAGGATGGTGCTGCCACCGAAGCCTATACGCGCAGCCTCGCGCTGTCACCCGACCTGTACACCGCCATTGCATACACCGATCTGTTGCTGCGCAGCGGCAAACTGGCGCCGGCCCTGCGCGTGCTGGAGCCGCTGCCCGACACCGACGCTGTGCTCCTGCGTCGCGCGGCCGCCTGGCGCCGGCTCGCGGACCGGCGCTGGCTGGACCTGCGTGAGACGCTGCGCGAACGTGCCGCCGAGTCGCAGCGCCGTGGCGACGACCCGGCCCTGCATGGCCGCGAGGCGGCGCTGGTCGCCTTGTGGTTGGACGACGACCCGGCCCGGGCGCTTGTGCTGGCACGTTCCAACCTGCTGCTTCAGCGCGAACCGCTGGATTGGTGGGTGGCGATGCGTGGCGCGCGCCAGGCCCGCGACGCTGTGGCCGAGGCAGAGATCAGTGGCGCCATCCGTGCCGCAGGACTGGTCGACGTGCGGCTGGCCGCGGAAAAAGTGAGATGACGCACGCAGCGTCCATGCTGGCAGGGCTGACCGCTGGCCTGCTCCTGGCCGTGGGTTCGGCATCGGCACACAAGGGCAGCGACGCTTACCTGGACGTACAGCAGGTGGCAGAAGTGGCAGGGGACACCGCCTCCGCAGCGCTGGCCGTGCGCAGCTATCGCTTCACGCTGGCGGTGGCTATCAAGGACCTGGACCTGCTGTTGCCGCTGGACGCCAATGCCGATGGCAAGGTGACCTGGGGAGAAGTGAAGGCGGCACTGCCGTCGATCACCGCACTGGTCAATGACACGGTGAAGCTGGAAGCATCGAATGGTGCGCTGCCAGCCGGCACTGCCCTCCTGGAACCCGGCGCCAATGGCTGTCGGCTCGACTGGCGGCTGGACGGCATAGACCGGCGTGGTGATGGCGCCTATGTGCGCATGGCGGCGCAACCGCGATGCAGTGCCGTTGACGCGCTGGCACTACGCTATACGCTGCTGGGCGCTCAGGACGCGAACCATCGGCTGCTGGTGGCTGGCCGTGTCGGCGGCAGGGCCCTCCTGACCACGATGTCGCCGATGCAGCCGGACGGCCTGTTGCTGGTATCGGCATTGGCGGCGCCAGGCAGCCCTGCATCGGCGGGGGACGAGCGCGCAGGCAGTCGCTGGCAGACCCTGCGCGATTACTTCGTGCTGGGCCTGCAGCACCTGCTGCAGGGCTACGACCACCTCGCGTTCCTGCTGGCGCTGGTACTGCCACTGCGCCTTGCATTGTTCGTGGCGGCACCGGCAATCACGTCGGCGAAGGGGGACGGCGCACCGGGCACCGCCACCACGGTGCCCACCGTTGGCGTATGGTGGGCGTTGCTGGCCATCGTGACCGCGTTCACCATCGGCCATTCCGTTACGCTGGTGCTGGCCACGATGGGCTGGACCCATGCCTCGCCGCGTTGGGTCGAGCCAGCAATCGCACTGACGATTGTGTTCACCGCACTGTTGAATCTGCGCCCACTGCCGTGGGTGCGTACCGATGTGCTGGCCTTGCTGTTCGGCATGGTGCATGGCTACGGCTTTGCCGGGTTGTTGATTGAGGCCGCCGCACCCGGTCAACTGCTGCCCTGGGCGCTGGGCGCCTTCAACCTGGGCGTGGAGGCCGGGCAGCTGATAGCTGTCTGTGGCTGGGTGCTGCTGTCGCAGTCGATGGTCGGCAAGGCCTGGTATCCAACGCTGGTGGTGCGTGGTGGCTCGATATTGCTGGTGCTGCTGGCCGCATGGTGGTTCTGGCAAAGGGTTGTGTAGAAGTGCTCGCCTGCGGCGCCCGTTTCCGGCTAGTTGGCCGGGACCACCGTGATACTCTCGCGCAGGATGCCGCCGGCCCGGACACTGCCTTCCATGCGGCCCTCGCCCCGCATACGGCTTTCACAGGCGCTGCGGTCGATGCCCTGCAGGACCAGGCAACGCTGCTGGGCGTTGCTCTGGTAGCTTTCGGGTGCATGCACCAGCCCGCCGCGGCGCGCCTCGGCCAGCGCATTGCGTGCTTCCAGGCGGCAGGTCGGCCCGTCCTGGTTCGAGCGCCCGCTGTTGCAATCGGCCAT
>JANOUM010000963.1:0-2386 GCA_031416855.1 Rhodoferax sp.
GACCGGAACACGCGCATGCCCGACACCGGGTCGTTGCGCGACAGGATGACCACTTCGACCGGCTGAGACGGAGCGCGCGCGTCGTCGGCCCGTGGCTGGTTGAAGGCCAGCAGCTTGCGCACCAGGGAAAACGCCACACCCGGCTTGGCCGGCAGGTCGAGCCGCTCCAGCTGCAGCGCCATGTAGGCCCGGTCGCGGTGTTGCCCGTCGCCCTGCTCGAAGACCGTGTTTTCCTCCTCGAAATCGAACAGTGCACGCGAGGAGATCGCTACCACCAATTTTCCTTCGAGAGATGCGCTCATGTCAGGTGCTCCAAACAGCCCAGCCCATCACCCCTGCTGCAGGAACATGCGATACGCCGGATTGGCGGTCTCCTCGACGCAGGGGTAGCCCAGTTCGTCGAGAAAGCTGGTAAATGCATCGCGGTCCGCAGGTGGAACCTGCAGCCCCACGAGGATGCGGCCGTAGTCGGCGCCCTGGTTGCGGTAATGGAACAGGCTGATGTTCCAGCCCGGGCGCATCATGCTCAGGAACTTCATCAGTGCACCGGGGCGTTCGGGGAACACGAAACGCAACAGGCGCTCGTCGCGGGCCAGCGCGGTGTGCCCGCCGACCATGTAGCGGATATGCTCCTTGGCGAGTTCGTCGTGGGTCAGGTCCAGCGCGTTGAAACCATGCTTGTTGAAACTGGCCGTGATCTTGCTGCTCTCCCCCTTGCCGTGCGTGGTCAGGCCCACGAACACATGGGCCTGCGCGGCGTCGCTGATGCGGTAGTTGAACTCGGTCACGTTGCGCGGACCACCCGGGAGTTCACCGATCAGAGTGCAAAAACGCTTGAAACTGCCGCGCTCCTCGGGCATGGTCACGGCGAACAGGGCCTCGCGCTCTTCGCCCACCTCGGCGCGTTCTGCCACGAAACGCAGCCGGTCGAAATTCATGTTGGCGCCGCACAGGATGGCGGCATAGGTCTGGCCTTTGGTCTTGTGGGTGGCCACGTACTGCTTGATGGCTGCCACAGCCAGTGCGCCAGCCGGCTCGACGATGCTGCGGGTGTCGATGAAGACATCCTTGATGGCGGCGCACACCGCGTCGGTGTCCACGGTCATGAATTCGTCCACCAGCCCGCGCGCGATACGGAAGGTCTCCTCCCCCACCAGTTTGACCGCCGTGCCGTCCGAAAATAGCCCGACATCGCCCAGGGTGACACGCTTGCCGGCGGCGACCGACTGCGCCATGGCGTCCGAATCGTTCATCTGCACGCCGATCACGCGGATGTCCGGCCGTACCGCCTTGATGTAGTTCGCCACACCGGAGATCAGCCCGCCGCCGCCGATAGCCACGAACACCGCATGCAGTTCGCCCTGGTGCTGACGCAGGATCTCCATGCCAACCGTACCCTGGCCGGCGATCACATCGGGGTCGTCGAACGGGTGGACGAAGGTAAGGCCCTGCTCCTCCTGCAGCCGCAGCGCATGGGTGTAGGCGTCGGAGTAGCTCTCGCCGAACAGGGCGATTTCCGCCCCCAGTGTCCTGACTGCATCGACCTTGACCTGGGGTGTGGTGGTCGGCATCACGATGACCGCCCGGCAACCCAGCTTGTGGGCACTCAGCGCCACGCCCTGGGCATGGTTGCCGGCCGATGCGCAGATCACGCCCTTGGCCCGTTGTTCGGCAGACAGCAGCACCATGCGGTTGTAGGCGCCGCGCAGCTTGAAACTGCGTACCGGCTGCTGGTCCTCGCGCTTGAGAAGCACCTTGTTGTGCAGGCGCCGGCTGAGGTTCCTGGCCGGCTCCAGGGCCGACTCGATCGCCACGTCGTAGACGCGCGCGGTGAGAATCTTTTGCAGGTAGTCGGACGGGGTCAGGTTTTTGCTTTTCATGGGGCGCAGGGGCAGTGCGTGATGATAAGCGCCCCGTCCGGCGTCTCGTGCGGCTATAGTTCTGGCCACGAATACTCACGGAGCCGCAGTACCATGGAATGCACAGTCAGTTGGACCGGCAACTCAGGCACGCGCTCGGGCATGGGATTTCTGGCCGAAACCGGCAGTGGCCACACCCTGATGATGGACGGCGCACCGGATGCAGCCAAGCCGGAAAACGGCGGCCAGAACCTGGCGCCGCGGCCGTTAGAAACCCTGCTCGCCGGCGCCGGCGGCTGCACCGCCTACGACGTGGTGCTGATCCTCAAGCGCGGTCGCCACGATGTGCGCGGCTGCTCCTGCAAACTCACCGCCCAGCGCGCGGAGACCGATCCCAAGGTGTTCACCGCGATCCACATGCATTTCACGGTGTCGGGCAAGGCCATCCCGCCGGTGGCCGTGGAACGCGCGATCGCGATGAGCCACGATAAATACTGCTCCGCGACCATCATGCTGCCAAGACGGCG
>JANOUM010000964.1:0-6433 GCA_031416855.1 Rhodoferax sp.
TCACCCAGCCGGTGAAGGTGGTCGTGAGGAGACAAGCCAATATCCATGCGGTGTATCCAGCGGAGGAAAGCGGTCAACTGCCGTTTCTAGGATCATTGCCGCAAAGGCCTCGCCAAGCAGTGTTTCGCCGCTGTGGTGCAGCTTCTGGAGCCAGGGCTGGATGGCGGCTGCGACCTGGGGCGGAGTCACCTTGGGCTCAAGGCGTGGTGCCCGATGCGAAGCCGACAAGGGCAGATCGGGGTCGCGTCAGGGTTCACCGAGGAAGGCGCGGTCGCGGTTGCTCTGCACGCCGAACTGTCCGGCTTCACTCATCACCAGGCAACTCCCGGCCAGGGCTGCTCCGGCGGCTGGTCGGCGAGAAGGCCCCGCTCCAAGCGAGCCAGGAACTCGGGCCAGCCAGGGGCGACAGCGCACGGGCACCGCGAGCGATCAGCGCCTGATTGCGAACGATGGCTTCGCTGAACGATCGTGGATAGCCCGCCGCTGGCGTCCCGGGCGCACCCAGGTTGGCGGTGCGCCGCAGCACCACGCCACCGGCCCATGTGAGCCGCGGATCGTCGATGCCTTGCCAGGCGCTGAAGAGATCCTCGCCGCTCAACACATGGCTGCCGCCAGCAAAGACCAGTCGGCTCCATGCGGTGGCCTCGACCGAGCGCGCAGGCAGCAGCGGCGACAACGCCGTCACCGAGACGAATCGCAGGTACACCGTGCCGCCCGGCGCCACCACGGCGGCGCGCAGGGCCGTCATCTCGGGATCCATGCCGTTGGCCACGATCAAGGCCGTGACGTAGCGCTGCCCGTTGATGTCGCGCGCCCAGCTCAGGTTCGGGGTCGCCGCGGCGTCGATCACTTTCTTCAGATCAGAGGCGACGCGCGCAGTCTGGGCGCGCAGCTCACGCGCAAGGCACAGCGCAACGATCGCAACTGCAGCGGCAACGGCTGCGCGTCCGGCCCCACAAAGACCGCCAACCGCGGCCCACCGACTGACGCATGAGTTTGTGGGCACCACTGACCGCGTCAACGCCACCGATTCGCGGCGGCTGGCCGCTGCGTCGGCACATGAAACAGCCAACAACCGCCGCTTCGGCAGCACAGCTCGCGCGACTGCTTAAGTTCACGACGGTACTGCCGAACATGTCCTCATCTCCCGCTTGGCGGGCCGACCGCAGCGGCTTGGCGTCGTCAGCCCCGACATGTGCATTCGCGCGCCAGACCGTCCGTAATCCCTCAAACCCGCGATGTCCGAGATTCTCTCCAACGCCACCGCAGCCATTCCAGCGCCGCGTATCGGCGGCGAACGCCGTGCAAACTGGTCGACGCTGGCCGTACGTGCACGTGGCCGCTGGCTGCCCGGTGCATCCTGTGCGGCAGTCCTTGTTGGCAGCCTGGCGACGGACATCTGGATCGATCGCGATCTGACGGCAACCCTGGCCTCGGAACGTATCGCCAGCCGGACCTTGCAGTGGGACGCTGCCTTGCATGGCTTGCTGCAACCCCTTGTCCTGGGCAGCGCGGCGCTGGCAGGGGCCCATCGCTTGCAGTCACTCGACGAACTGCGGCGCGCGCGTTCGGCCTTGGCGGCCCAGACGTCGACCCTTGCGCGCGCGACTTCTGTGGCTGACCAGTGGTTCGTGGTTGCTCTCGACGGTGAATTGCTGGCCGGCAGCGACTTGTCGATTTCAGACTGGAGCGTGGCTCGGCGGCGCGGCTTGCTGGCCTCGGATCCAGCGGCGCAAGCCGGCGAGCGGCCGGCGTTTGGCGTGTCTGCCGATGACCGCGATCGTCTGGACATCATGACCCCGCTTCGTTTGTCCGACGGATCACTGGTCGGCATGGTTCTCGTGAGGGTGCCGATGGAGGCGTTGCGAGAACTCACCCGACGCCTGCTGGGCCAGCATCAGTGGGTGCGGGTACTCGACGGTGAACGCACCTTGTTCGAGTATTCAAGTGACGGGCCTGAGTCGCATGCGCCGCCCGCTGGCGCGGTGGCGCTTATCGCGCATTCGGTGCGCTCGCGCCATGCGCCGACGCTGCGCACGCTGGTGGCCGACGACGGCAGTCGGCAGTGGTTGGTCACGAGCAGGGAGCATGCGGAATTCGGGCTGACGACGACTGTCGCGGTGATGACTGGCGAGCTGCCGGCGAGCGGGCGTTTTCACTGGCTGCCGGTGGTCCTCGAGATCGCGGCGCTGGCTGGTTTGCTGGTACTGGCCCTGCGATACCGGACGCGGGCACGTGAGCGCTTGACGCTGGCCACGCGCCGAGTCGAAGACACGCGGCGCGGTTACCTGCATGTGTTGAACCAGGTGCCGCAGCCGTTGGCCATCAGCGAACAGACGGAGTCGTCTGCCCACATCAACTCGGCGATGGCGTCGATGCTTCAAGTCGAACGCGACAGCATGGTCGAGCAAGCTGTGGATTGGCAACACAGGGTCGCCGAGGCCGACTGGCCCGACTGGTGTGCTGCGGTCCAGCGAGCCCAGCAGTCAGGGCAAGTTCAGTGGCTTCGAGTCAGTCTTCGGATCGGCGGCGCCCACCATGCCGTGATGGCCCAGTTTGTGCCGTTCGGTGGCGAGTCCGACGAGTCCCGCGGCGTCTGCCTGGCTGTTCTGTTGCGCATGGCTGCCAATACCGGCGCCATGCCGGCGAACTGTCATGTGCGCGAGCTGCTGCACCTGGCGGAGGCGGAAAAGTGGCGATTCGGCCAAGCCCTGCACGACGAACTGGGACAGCGCCTGTCGGGCATGGCCTTCATGGCCAAGTCGCTCGAACGCAAACTGCGCCATGCGCAACGCCCCGAGGCCGACGATGCGGGCTGGCTGACACAGCTGGCAAAGGAGTCGATCTCGGCCACGCGGGGCCTGGCACGGGGCCTGGTGCCGGTCGACGGCGATGACCCTGTGGCGCTGACCGCAGCGCTTGCGGAACTGTGCCGGACCATGGCCACGACCTTCTCCGCTCACTGCGCGCTGGAGTCGGACCCTCGATTCGACGCCGGCGGATCGGCGCAAGCCAACCACCTTTACCACGCCGCCCAGGAGCTGATGACGAATGCCTTCAAACACGGCCAGGCGCACGCAGTCGTCGTGCGCCTGGAGGTGCATGAGCAAGGACAACGCCTGGTCGTCCACAATGACGGCATCGCCCCAGACTGGTTGGCCTTGAAGACCCATCGTGGCATGGGATTGAGCGGGATTCGCAGTCGCGCCACTTACCTCGGTGGGCATTTCACGCTGAGCGACGAGCCGCAAGGCACGGGCGTCGCGGCGATCATCGAGCTGCCGTTGCCCACGGCGGTGCCAGCGTCACCGGAGAGATGGTTGTGAGGCTGCCCGGATCCATCGTCATGCACCACATGCCCATGAGCGACCCGCAATTGCGCCGCCTGGAACTTTTGATCCTGGACGATCACGCCATCGTCCGCCAGGGCGTCGAAATGCTGGTTCAGGATTTGCCCGAGGTCGGTCGCTGCAGGGGCGCTGCAACCACTGCCGAAGCGGTTCGCCTGCTGGAAGAAGCGCCGGCCGACGTGGCGGTGGTGGACCTGTCGCTGAAGGGTGAAAACGGGTTGGACGCCATCGTCGAACTGCTTCGGCGCTGGCCACAGTTGCGCATCGTCGTGCTGACGATGCATGCCGATCCTGTGCACTGCCAGCGTGCGTTGAACCGTGGTGCCAAGGCGTTCGTGGCCAAGGAGGACGCTAACGACGAGCTGCGCCGCGCCATCCTGTTGGTGGCCGACGGCGAGACCTTTCTCAGCAGCGCAATGCAGCCGCGGCGCGCAAGCGGCACAGCCTGCGCTGGCGAGCCGGGTATCGACAGCATGGCAGCGGGTGCCTCGCAACTCACGCCACGCGAACGGCAGATCCTGGATTTGATCGGCCGCGGTCGGTCTGTTGCCGAGATCGCCATGCAACTGGAACGCAGCGCGAAAACGATCGACGCCCACCGCAACAATCTGCGCGCCAAGCTCGGGCTGCGAAACAACCAGCAGTTGCTGCAGTTTTCGGCCAAGTGGATGCAGTTCGACCACACGGGTTGAAGCCTGCACCGCCTGGCAGCCGATGGCACGAAACGGCGGCACGCGCCCCAAAAAACGAGCACCGCCACGCAGCCGTCTTGCGCCGTGGCGGTGCGCTCGAACCAGGGATCCTTGAATCAGCCGCCGAATTCCGGCTGGTACTGTTGCAGGCCAACCAAAGTCAACAAATTGGAGTCAACCGAGCCAGAGTCGCGGTCGGCTGCGATACCAGCGCCGGTATTGTTGTAGTAGTCGAGCACGTTCTTGATTTCCTCGCCGTGGTCCCGCTGGCTAAGAAGAAGACCATCGTTGCCTGTCCAATCCTTGCTGCTCGGCTCGACGCGCCACGCTGATGCTGTAACCGTCAGCGACCCGTCACCCCAACTGCTTCCACCCTCGTTGGGGGTATGCGCTTCGAGCCACAGCACGGCATTGCTGATGTCTTGCTTGACCGAGTTGCCGCTCGCCAAGCTATTGACGGGATTGCCGGCCAGGTAATTGAGCCACGAAGCAACCAACTGGTTGCTCAGAATGATGCGTGCATCCGCACCATTGTTCGAGCCGGCAGCGAGGATTGCGCTGGCCTCGGCAACAGAGTAGAAGATCGTGTGCTCGCCATTGTTGGTGGTGCCGCTCTTGTCCCAGTCGCCGATCAGCAGGCCGGTCTTCCTGCCCCCGTCCACCGGGTCGATCACTTGGGGACCCGGCGCTGCACTATTTTGATCGGCGACATTGAGAAGCACGTCCCTGATCGGGAAATTCAACTTGCCGGCGAACCCGGAGTCGTCGCCGCTATTGCCATTCCAGCCCTCAGTAAAGTTCTTCCAGAATCCCGGCGTTCCGACACCTGGGCCAGACACTGCCGTCGGCAGCGCGAAAAGACCTGCATCGACGCTCAGATTCTGCTGGCCAACCCCTACGCTGACGACGCCAGTGGTAAATGTCGTTGTGCCGATGTCGCTGTCCAGGTTGTCGTTGCCACCTACATCCCTAGGGCTCACGCTATAGCCAACGGGCTTCACGATTGCCACCATATAACTACCGGCAGCCAGATCGAACAAGTAGTTGCCGTTGGCGTCGGTGGAGGTGGTTTGCAGGATCGTCGTGCCGGTGCTGTTCTTGAGCTGAATGGTGACACCGGCAAGGCCGATCTCGCCCACATCCTGAATGCCGTCTTTGTCCGAATCCAGCCATACGCGGTCGCCCAGCGACTGGCGCGACGGGTTGGTGCTGTAGTAGGCAGCGTCACTGTCGGTGACGCTCACGCCCGTCACGGGGTAATTCGCCGTCACCGTACCGATATTGACCACTTCAGGACCGGCAACCGCCGTTTCCGCTGCGGTGTAGGTCCAGCTTTCCGTCAGATCCAATCGGGAATCGCCATCGGTATCGCCACCGACGAAGGTGAGACCGGCGATGCGGTTGTCAGTGACTGCGACATTACTCAACTCCACGTCGCCCGTATTGGTGACCACGTAAGTGAATATGGCCGTGCCGCCAACCGGAATGACCGGGCCAGACCCCGGGGCGTCCGCGTCGACGTTGGGGGTCTCGACCCATGTGCCCGTGCCTGTCGGGCTGAGACTGGCCCCCAACTCGTTCTGCACGGCAAACAGGTTCTTGGTCGTTTCGTAGTTGCCACTGGCGATCGCCGTCTGGGTCATCGTGAGAATCTGGCTGACCGTGTAGGCGTAATCGACATAAGGATTGGCCGCATTCAGCAGCGCCGCGGTCGAATGACGCATCAGCGCATAGACGCCGCCGCCTTCGGCACCGAGTGCCGCAAGCAGCGAAGGCGTTCCCGGAACAGACACACCGAAAACCGATTCATAACTTTGATTCGGGTTGTAGCCGGTTTCAGGCCAGCCGGACAACGGTGCGGGCCCATATTCCGAATGCGTCTTCCAGAAGCCGGGCGTGAGGCCCTCGCCGCCGCCCGATTCCACTTGATAGCGCCCGCGCACGAATTTCTCGATGTCGATCGACGGATTCCTGGGGATATGGATACCCGCATCGACCGTCGTCTCGTTCTCGCCCGAGCTCAGCTCGTAGCAGCCGGAGAAGCCATTGATTGCGGCGTCGGAGTCGGTGGCGTCGTTCAGGCCCACGTTGGCCGTGCTCAACACATAGCCGGCCGGCGAGACGAACTTGACCGCGTAGTCTCCGGGCTTGAGGTTGGCGAAGGTGTAGTTGCCGCTGGCGTTGGTGATCTGGGTGGCCAGCACAGGGCCGGTGGGGATGCCGTTGACGCAGGCGTAGAGCTCCACCGTCACGCCTTGTTTGCCCACTTCGCCGGGGTCCTGAATGCCGTCGGCGTCGGTGTCGATCCAGACACGGTCACCCAGGCTGGCCGGGGCGTAGACACCGGCGTCCAGCGTCGGGTTGTTCTCGCCCGAGGCGAGCACGACGATC
>JANOUM010000965.1:0-4560 GCA_031416855.1 Rhodoferax sp.
CGTTCGCGGCGAACAATTGGAAAGTCCCCACACTTCCCGCATACCCCTGGGCCGACAGGTAGTAGGTGCCCCCGGTTGTGGCGGTGTAGGTTAACTGCGCGTTGACGCCAACACCTGCGTCGTCATCGAACGCAAGCTCCACGCCCTGGGAGTTGAGCAAACGCAGGTAGGGATCCCCCAGGGTGCCATCCCCCGTGGCACTGGCGCGCAGGTCAAACACGTAGTGCCCGCCATCGGCAAGGGTGATGCGGTACCAATCCTGATCACCGGTCGACTCCAGCGTTCCGTTGACCGACGCGCCTACTGCCAGCGTCGCGCTTGTCGATATGTTTTCAGCAACGGTGTCGGTTGCCGACACAGTGCTGATCTCGAGCACAAAACCGCCGATCGCGAAATTGTCATACCCCCTGGCCGCGACATAGTAGGTGCCGGTTGCGGCAGTGATGGTCAACGCGGAATTGAAATCGACGCCGCTGTCGTCGTCGAAATCCAATAAGCTCCCAGCCGCATCGTAGAGCGCCAGGTAGGGGTCCGACAGGCTGCCGTCCCCGGTAGGCGCGCCACGCAGGCTGAACGAATACGTGCCCGCTGCAAGCACCACGCGGTACCAGTCGACGTCGCCGGCGGTCTCGATCGCACCACGCACGGCAGTGTTGACCTGGGCCGTGCTTGTGGTGAACGTGCCATCCGCAACCACATCCACGGTCGTGGCCTGCAGCACAAAGCTCCCGACGTGGGTGCCGTTGAACCCCTCGGCTGACAGGTAATAGATGCCGCTGGTGGCGGCGGCGTGAATGAGCAACGAATTGGTACCAGCGCCGCCGTCGTCATTGAAGGCCAGTTGTGTTGCCCCAGTGTCCATCAGGCGCAAATAGGGATCGTCCAGAGTGCCGTCGAGGGTGGCGGCGCCCAACAAGTCGAACTGGTAGCCGTACCCTGCCTCCAGCGTGATGCGGTACCAGTCCGCATCGCCGGCGGTGTCTATGGAGCCGCTCGCCGAGCCTCCGACAGCAATCACCGCCGTCGTCGTGGTGTCGCCCGCCGGTGCTTCGGCCGCCGCCGCGACCTGGAGCCGATAGGTGCCGGTGATGGCACCAAAACCCTGCGCCGACAGATAGTAGGCACCACTGGCCAGAGCAGTCCACTGGATCAGCGAGTTGCCGCCGGTGCCGCTGTCGTCGTCGATGTACAGGGCCACGCCATTCGTGTCGAGCAGGCGCAGATAGGGATCGGCCAAGCTGCCATTGCCGGTTGCCGCGCCGAGCAGATCGACACGAACCACCTGACCCGCGCTCAGGGTGATGCGGTACCAGTCCTGGTCCCCTGCGGTGTCGACCGTGCCGCTCACAAAGCCGCCGATCGCAATGGTGGCCGTCGTCGACGTGTCACCGGGTGGTGTTTCCGCACTCACCCCGGCGGCACTGAGAACGAAGCTACCGGAGCCGGTGCCCACTGCCTGCGCGGACAGATAGAAGGTGCCGCTGGTGTCGGGCGTGAAAACAATCCGTGAATTGGTGTTGGCGCCGTTGTCGTCGTTGCTCGACAGCTGCGCGCCCGAGGCATCGAGCAAACGCAGCAACGGGTTGGCCAGGGTGCCATTGGCCGTGGCGGCGCCTTCGAGATCGAAGGTGTAGGCCACACCAGCCTGCAGGCTCACCCGGTACCAATCGGCATCGTTGGCCATCTCCAAAGCACCACTGGCACTGCTGTTGATCGGCAACACGGCCACCGTGGAAACGTCCGCCGGGGTCTCCATCACGCCGGCCGTGAGCTGGAACGTGCCGGTGGAATTGGCCCAGCCCTGGGCGGAAATGTAATGCGCGCCGCTGGCCGTGGCCGTGAAGACAAGGCGCGAATTGGTGGTGCCGCCGCTGTCGCCGTTCTCTGCCAGCAAGGTGCCTAAGGCATCCAGCAGCACCAGATACGCGTCACCCAGGGTGCCATTGCCCGTGGGGGCGCCCTTGAGTGTGATGTCATAGGTGGTGCCCGCCACCAACTGCACCCGGTACCAGTCGCGGTCGCCGGCCACGTCGATGCTGCCGGTGACGGCGACACCCGACGTCAGGTTGACCGCCGTGGAGGCATCGGCCGGCACATCCAGATTGATGCCGACGGTGGCGTTGCCAACACCTGTCAGTGTGCCGCCACTGCCCTGTGCACCGGTGTTGCCATCGCCGAAAGCCCAGTGAATCACCACCGACGCAGGGGGCGTGGCACCGGTGTTTGAATAGGCCAGCGAACTCATCACCTGGTTGACGCGCGCCTCGGTGGCACCGGAGTTGAACGCCAGGCTGAGTGTGCCGCCCGAATTGGTGGTGACCGTGCCAATGGAGATGCCGGCAACGGTCAAGGCTGCGCCCTGCGCCAGAGCACCCACCTGTGAACCGGCTACGGAAAACACGTCCTGCGTATTGGTGCCACCGTTGCGCGAGACCACCAGGGTCGCGCCGCCATAGTGGCCCTGGGCCGCCAGTTGCGGATCGTTCACCCGCACATCGGAGTCGATGATTACCGCCTCCTGACCACGGTACACCGGGCTCTCATCTCCCACCTGCAGGGTGGGGGCGGTGTTCACCGTGGATGCCGGCAAACCGGCGACACTGACGGTGATGTCCGAGAAACGCAGGCTTTCGACGGAGCTCAGGGTGTCGGTGCCGTCTGGGCCGAACACCATCACGGTGTTGGCGATCTTGGTGATCGTGTAGCCTGAACGCACCCCGTTGAACTGCGCAATATCGTCGCCGTCACCGCCGTTTACCGAGTCGTTGCCACCACCGCCATAAAAGGTGTCGCCACCGGCGCCACCATTGAGCGTGTTGTCGGCATTGTTGCCACGCAAGGTGTCTGCAAAGACGGTGCCAATGGCGCGCTCTATCACGGCGCCATAGGCAATGGCCAGGCCATCGCGCACAAGGCCTTGCTGGTTGTTGCGCAGGCCGCCTATTTGCGAAAACTCGCCCGGCTCCAGTGTCAGGCTGACGGCTTGCGTCTGGTTGGACACGTCGATCGTATCGGTGCCACCCGCATCCCAGATGGTCTCGTAGACGATGGCGCCCGCGCCCCAGCTGTAGGTGTCGTTGCCGGTGTGATAAGCGGTATTGGCGCCATACAGATACTGGATCGCCAGAATGTCATTGACCATCGGGGTGGTCGGAAAGTAGTTGCTTGCGTACCCGTTCAGGTTGTCACCGTCGTAATCGCGGTAACTCATGACGGAGTACTTGAGTTGGTCTTCACCGGCCACCGGCGACACGCTCGCGTTGTCATGCGGGTGGCTCAGGCCGAGCGCGTGCCCGAGTTCGTGCACGTAGGTGGCAAAACCGTAGTCGCCGACGTTGGGCGTCTTGTAGTCGTTGTAGTTGGGCCCGAACCAGATGTCGCCACCCTTGACGTTGGTCGAGGGGAAATAGGCATACGCGGTCTGCAGCCCGATGTTGTTGCTCTGCCCCCAGCGGATGTCGCCGGCAGCGGTGGCCGAGTCGGTGATCTGGGTGAAGACGATGTTGGCCACCGCTGCCCAACGGCCCATCGCCAATTGCGCTCCCGCGATCTGGGTCGCCGAGAAGACCGCCTTGTTCTGCGTCTCACCGTCCGAATATCCGTAGGTCGACGCGGTGGTGGAAAAGCTGTAGGCCAGGTTGACGCCGGCGCCGATGCCGGAGCCCCATTTTTCGCCCAAAAGCAGGTTGTTGATACTCTGGTCGAAGCTGCCGTCTGCGGGCAGGCTGAAGAAGGTTGCAGCCGCGCGGGCGGCCGTTACACCATTGCCGCCGCCCTGAAACACGCTTTGGGAAAGGCTTGCATCGAAGCCGGCGACTGCCACGGATGCGGCTTCGATGGCGCCGGTGGACACCTCGAGCGCCCAGTCGCCACCCAGTTTGTCGGCCCCGGTCAGGTTGTTCGATGCTGCCACGTCGGCTCCGACCAGGTTCGCCAGGGTCTTGATGAAGGCCTGCCCGGCGTCGCCTGTGGCCACATTGCAACCATACAGCAGCAAGTCGCCGTTGATACCCAGGGTGCTGCCGATACGGGCCAGCTCAGCGCTGTAGTCACGCAGGGATGCCTGGTTGAGTACGGCCGACCCCAACATCAGGCTACCAGCGGAGCCGTGTGAAAACACATGGATCGCATCCAGAGCAGACTCGCCGGCCAGCGCATTGGCCAGCTGCAGCACACCGTCGCTGCCGGAGTCCAGGATGATGAATCGATGGCTTGAAGTCAGCGCACCGAGCAGCTCTTGCAGCTCAGGCACAGCCGAGTCAAAAACGAAGATCTCCCGCCGCGCTGTTGCCTGTTCGGCCGGCATTTGCCACTCCCATTGTTTTGATGCATGGTAGCGATGCGGCACTGGCTCGGACCAAGGGAAAACCCTCGAATGCAGGTTCCGGGTGGTCCGGGTGGTCCGGGTTGGTCAGATCACAATATTGTTCACTTGGATGGTGGCAATGTGGGCCCCGACAGTTGCCATTGCAGGCGCCGGCAGTTGTCGTTGCGGGCTTCGTGAGCTGTCGTTGCTGGCTTCGTGAGCTGTCGTTGCGGGCTTCGTGAGCTGTCGTTGCG
>JANOUM010000966.1:0-1528 GCA_031416855.1 Rhodoferax sp.
CCGCGCATTCGGTCGCGCTGGACGAAGCCGCCTTTGAGCGGCACATCGGCCGCAGCGACATACCAGTGCTGGTCGACTTCTGGGCCCCCTGGTGTGGACCCTGCCGCCAGATGGCTCCGGCGTTCGAACAGGCTGCAGCCGAGCTCGAACCCCATGTGCGACTGGCCAAGGTCAACACCGAAGAGGCGCAGGCCCTGGGCGTGCGTTTCAACATCCGCAGCATTCCGACCCTGGCATTGTTCCGGGGCGGGCGTGAAATCGCGCGCCAGCCGGGTGCCATGGGCGCGGCGGATATCGTGCGCTGGACGCGTTCGCATCTGCGTTGAACCGGCCTTGCCGGAGGCGACGGCAACGCAGCGGCGGGCAATACACTGGCGCAAGATGGGCGATCTTCCGGTGGAATGGGGGTTCGACTGCCCCTGACGTGCTGGCGCTGATCAGCGCAGGTGTCACCACATCGACATTTCGCTGGGCGCGCGCACTGGCTGGCCAACGCCTCGCGAGAGCCGGTGGAGATCCGCGAAGGACAATTCGGCGATTACTTCGGTGCGGATGACATCGTGCGCGTGCAAGGCGACTACGGGCGGGGCTGACCGCGTAGCCGACAGGCGACAATCCGTGCTAATCGCCGGTGGCCGGCGAATTCCATGTCTTCAACGGGTGGCAAATTGAAACAGCAAACAAACACGGATTCAGGGATTTCTTCTGCCCTGTTCGCCGGATTCGACGGCATCAAAGCCTGCGTCGACGTCGGTGGCACCAAGGTCGCAGTCAGCGTGGCCGATACGCGCGGCCTGCATGGCCGAGTGGTCGAGCCGACCACAAAGGAAGGCGCGTCCGATGCGCTCGGTCAGCAGATACTGCGCATGATCGCGGCCAGCTGCGCCGATGCCGGTGTCGCCATGCAGGACGTGAACTCGGTTGGCGTGTCCTCCTGCGGCCCGTTCCTGATTCGGGACACGTGTGTCGAACTGGCAGCACCCAACATCTGTGGCGGGTTGGCCGGTCCGGCGCGCGGACTGCCCAATAGCTGGACGAGTGCCATCCTCGAAGCACCGCTGCGCGCCCGTTTCCCCCATGTGCGGGTGGCCAACGACGGCATCGCCGCGCTGGAAGCGGAGCGCCGCTGGGGTGCCCTGCAGGGTCTTGCGCATTGCGCTTACGTGACCTGGAGCACCGGCATCGGCATGGGGCTGTGTGTTGACGGGCAGGTGCTGCGTGGCAAAAACGGCAACGCCGGCCACGCCGGGCACATGTTCGTGAGCGACAACAACGACGCCTTGTGCGGCTGCGGCAACATTGGCGATGTCGAAGGCTTGATTGCCGGCAATGCCCTGCCCAGGCGGTTTGCGGCGCAGGGATATGCCGATGCGGCGGCGCTGCTGGGCGCGGCACGTGCCGGAGATGCTGCGGCAATTGCGCTGGTGGACGACCTGTGCCGCGTGATGGGCCGCACACTGTACAACCTGGTGGTCACGCTCGACCTGCAGCGCATCAGCATGGGCGGCAGCGTGTTCTGGCACCACCG
>JANOUM010000967.1:0-4764 GCA_031416855.1 Rhodoferax sp.
ACCACCAGCGACCAGCTCGGCGCTATCGCCGTGGCCTGCCGCCGGCACGGTGCGGCCAATCCGCACGCGCAGCTGCGCAAACCGCTGACGCTGGAGCAATACCGCGAATCGCGCCTGATCGTCGAGCCGCTGCGCCGCGACGACTGCTGCCTGGTCTCCGATGGTGCCGCCGCCGTGGTGCTGATGAGCGCGAAGAAGGCCGCTGAGCTGAAGGTGACCCGGCCCGTGCCGGTGCTGGGTTTCGGCCAGGGGCAGACATCCTGGGACGTTGCCCTGCGCCCGGACCTGACCACCACCGCGGCGAAGGTGTCGGCGCAAACCGCGTTCGCGATGGCGGGACTGACGCCGGCCGACATCGACGTGGCGCAGATCTACGACTGCTTCACCATCGCGGTGCTGATGACGCTGGAGGACTACGGTTTCTGCGCCAAGGGCGAGGGTGGCCGCTTCGTGCAGGACGGGCGCATCGAGCTCGGCGGCGCGCTGCCGATCAACACCTCGGGCGGCCTGCTGTCGGAGACCGGCATGCCGGGCCTGCAGCTGGTGATGGAGGGCGTGCGCCAGATGCGCGGCGACTCGGTCAACCAGGTCACGGGCGCGCGCAAGTGCGTCATCAGCAACCAGGGCGGGATCATGCACACGCATGCCACCCTGATCCTCGGCCAATAGGGAGACAGCCATGAGCACCGCGCCGGATCGCCCCAGACTCGCTCGCACCGCAGCTCGTCAGAGCGAAGGTTGCCTGATGAGCACCGCACGACCGCCCGAAGGGGCTGGGCGCCGCAGCTCGCAGCGGGAAGGTACACCATGACTGACACTGCGACCGACGTCCAGGCGCCCGGGCCCGAGATCTCCGACCTGAACCGTCCGTACTGGGACGGGTTGAGGGAGGGTCGGCACCACTACCAGTGCTGCACGAGCTGCGGCCACCGCTGGCTGCCCGCGCGCAGCGAATGCCCGGGCTGCCTGGGCGATGACTGGTCATGGAAGCAGGCCGGCGGCCGTGCCCGGCTCGTCAGCTGGGTGGTCTACCGCATCGGCTACCACGCGTCCTTCGCCCCGCGGCTGCCCTACACCGTGGCCGTGGTCGAGCTCGAAGAAGGCCCGCGCATGTTCAGCAACATCGTGGGCGTCGACGCCTCCAGCCTGGCGATCGACATGCCGCTGCGCATGGTGATCGAGCAGGAAGGCGACACCGCCGTGGCCCGTTTTACCCCGGCCTGAGCCGGGATGAACTTACCTACAACACCAGGAAGACACACCATGACATTGCGCATCCTGACCCAGGCGGCCTGCATCGCCCTGACACTGATGGCCGGCGGCGCCCAGGCACAGCAGCCCGCTTTCCCGACCAAGCCGCTGAAGATCGTGGTGCCGACCTCGGCGGGCAGCGGGTCGGACATCACGGCACGGTATTTTGCGGAGCAGCTGACGACGGCGTTGGGCCAGCCGGTGCTGATCGACAACAAGCCTGGCGCCAATGGCGTGATCGCCGCCATGGCAGTCAAACAGGCGCCGGCGGATGGCTACACGATCTTCCTGGGCACCAACACGCACATGGCGGTAAACCCGTCGGTGGTGAAGGACCTTCCCTATGACGGCCTGAAGGACTTCAGGCCGGTGACCGGCATTGCGCGCGGCATGATGATCTTCGTGGCGCCGGCCAACTCCAAGCTCGGCTCGATCCCGGACCTGGTGGTTGCGGCCAAGGGTGCCAGCCAGCAGCTCAACGTCGGGTCCTACACCGCTGGCTTCCGTCTGTCCGCGGAGTGGTTCGCCAGCGTGGCGGGAGCCAAGAGCGTGTATGTCGCCTACCGCGGGGCGCCCGAGGTGTTCACCGCCCTGATGGGCAATCAGCTTGACTGGGCTGTCAGCGACCTGATTGCCGCGATTCCGCAGGTCAAGGGTGGCAAGCTCAAGGCGCTGGGCGTGTCCGGTGACAAGCGACATCCCGATTACCCCGAAATTCCGACCATCAAGGAGAGCGGCTACCCCGACTACGTGAACTACACCTGGACCTCGATGTACATCCGTGCCGAAACACCGGATGCCGTGACGAACCGCCTGGTAGATGCGATGCAGAAGATCCTCGCCTCGCCGGGCGCCCGGGAGTTCATCGCCAAGATCGGCTCTGACCCGATGGCACTGGCCCCCGCCGAGATGCGCAAGTTCCAGATCAACGAGACCGAGCGCTTCCGCAAGGTCGCCGAGGGTGCCGGCATCAAGCCCGAATGAGACCGCCGCATGAGCAAGCACACGGAGCATGAGCATGGATGAATTCTGGAGCGGCAAGGCCGCGGTGGTAACCGGCGGCGCGCGCGGGCAGGGGGCTTCTATCGCGCGCATGCTGATCGCCGCGGGCGCGCATGTGCATGTGATGGACCGGCTGTCGCTCGATGATCCGGCCTGGGCGGCGCTACGGGAGTTTGCAGTAACGCAGCCGGGAGGCCTGTCCTGCCTGGAGCTGGATGTGGCCGACCAGGCCGCGTGGCAGGCAGTGGCGGACCAGGTTCGCGCTGCAGGCCGGCCGCTGATGGGCCTGGTGAACAACGCCGGCATCACCGGAGCGCGCAATACCGTCACCAAGGCGTCACTGGCCGAGTGGGAACAGGTGTTGCGGGTCAACCTGACCGGCGCCTTCCTCGGCATCCAGCAGCTGGCGCCCCTGATGTCCGCTGGTGCGGCGATCGTCAACATCGCGTCGGTCGTGGGTCTGACCGGTTATTACTCGGCGGCCTATTCGACCAGCAAATGGGCCCTGCGCGGTCTGACCCGCAGCGCTGCGATGGAGCTGGCCCCGGTGGGTGTGCGCGTCAACTGCATTTGCCCGGGCGTGGTCGACACCGACATGATCCGCACCAATACGCGCCTGTTCGACGCACTGCAGAACATCACGCCGCTGGGCCACATGGCGCAGCCGGACCAGGTGGCGGACGTGATGTTCTTTCTACTCGGTCCGAAATCCTCCTACGTCACGGGGGCCGACATCGCAGTCGATGGCGGCGTTAGCGGCGGCGGTATTTTCTGGCCGGTGGGCAAGGCGGTCGGTGCGCTGTAGGGCGCCAGACCGGGGCATCAGGCAGGAACAGCAGAAGGCAGGAACACCGCAGCGGAGCACGACGTTTGCCCGCGGCGATGGAAGTTGGAAACGTCACGACAGGTCATTAACCAAAGGAGATAGATATGGGTGTATTCAAGAATTACGCAGGGCTGGCTCTGGCAGCCGGAGTCGCCGCACTGGCACAGACGGCACTGGCGCAACAGACGATCAAGATTGGCGCGCTCAATCCCTACAGCGGGCCGATGGCGCTGTATGGAACCGAGGTCACGCGTGGCTACGAACTGGCCACGGACAAGGTGAATGCCAGTGGTGGCATCGCGGGTCGCAAGCTCGAGCTGATACGTGGTGATGTGACCAACGCGCAGCAGGGCATCGCCACCGTCGAACAGCTGGTAAACAAGGACAAGGTCGACATGTTCGTCGGCACCTATGTCAGCGGCATTTCGCTCACAGCCAGCGACACCGCATTGCGCTACAACAAGCTGTACTGGGAGACCAACGCCGTGGCGCAGCTTCTGACCGAGCGCAAGTTGCCCAACTTCATCCGCAGTGGTCCCGACGGTGGTGCTTTTGCCAACACCTCGTCGGCCACCGTGCGTGACTTGATTGCACCCGCGCTCAAGAAGGACATCAAAGACCTGAAGATCTGGATCGAGCACGAAGAGTCGATCTACGGCACCTCGATCGCCCAGGGTCAAAAGCGCATACTGGAGGCGTTCGGCGCCAAGATCGTCGGTGTCGGTTCGCATGCGGCCAACACGATCAGCCTGAACGACACCGTGCTGCGCGCCAAGAAGGCCGAGCCGGATCTGTTGATCCAGACCGGTTATGTGCCCGACGGCAATCTGTTGCTGCGCACGGCCCGCGAGCAGGGGTTCAAGCCAGCCGCCATTCTGTTTGTGGGCACGGGTGATACGCCAGAGACCCTGGCTGCACTGGGCGCCGCATCGATGGAAGGCATCCTGGTTGTGGGATACCCGCGCAACGACATCACCGACAAGTTCGGCCCCGGCAACAAAGCCTACCTGGAAGCCTATCGCGCCAAGTTCAAGAGCGACCCGGTGGCACCACAGGGCATGGCGGCGTATTCGGGTTTCCTGATCATGGCCGAGGCCCTCAAGGCCGCGGGCGGTGTCGATCCCGCCAAGGTGCAGGCAGCCGCCGCCAAGCTGGATGTGCCGGAGAACACCTACCCGTCGGGTTTTGGCGCCAAGTTCGATGGCAATTTCCAGAACGTGCGCGCGCAGTTCACCGCGTCGCAGTGGCAGGATGGCAAGATGGTGACGGTGTTCCCCAAGGAAGCCGTGTTGCCGGGCGTGAAGCTGCGGGCGCTCGCGCGTCCCTGAGCCCGGTGCACCGAGCCCCACACCCCATGTTGCCGTTTCACCTGCCAGGTCGGGAGACTTTGACATGAGACACCAGGTGGCATGTCTGGATGTGTGGGCGCCGGCGGTGCGCAGCGTGGTCAGCCGCGCTGCCCCGCCAGAACTGGAGCTTCGATTTGCCGCGTCGTACGAGTTGGCCGAGCAGTTGGCGCTGGCTGCCGACGCCGACATCCTGCTGCCGGGTTTTGCCGCGGTGACAGCCGACATGCTCGACCGCTCTCCCGGTGTCCGCATGATCCAGAAATGGGGCATCGGGATCGACAGCATCGACCTCGAGGCGGTGCGTCGGCGCGGCATCGCCCTGTCGATCACCGCTGG
>JANOUM010000968.1:0-1526 GCA_031416855.1 Rhodoferax sp.
CCGCAGGCCGTCGTCGGTCAGGTAGTGCTTGGCCGCGCGCACCCGTTCGGCACGGACGGACTGGGGCGCGACGTGCTGGCGCGGATGATTCAGGGTACCCGTGTCGATATGCTGCTGGCGCTGCTGGTGCCCACCGTGGCAATCGTTCTGGGCGTGCTGATTGGCGCCATTTCCGGCCTACTTGGCGGGAAAACCGACCTGGTCCTGATGCGCGTCGTCGAGATCGTCGACAACTTCCCCGACCTGTTGGTCTTCATCCTGCTGCAGGTGGCTTTCGGCAAGGGTCTGTTCAGCCTGTTCCTCGCGCTGTCGGTGTTCAGTTGGGCCGGTTTCGCGCGGATCGTGCGCGGCGAGGTGCTGCGTCTGCGCGAGATCGAATTCGTCCAGGCCAGCCGGCTGCTCGGCGCATCGGTCATGCGGCTGGTGCTGCGCCACATCGGCCCCAACCTGCTCGGCCTGATCATCATTGCCTGGTCGGCCCGCATCCCGGGCGTGATCGCCGCCGAGGCCTTCCTGTCGATGATCGGCCTGGGCCTGGAGCAGCCCGACCCCTCTTGGGGCAGCGTTGTGTTCGACGCGGCGCGGCGCCTGCAGGTCAATCCAGTGCAGTTCTTCCTGCCTGCGTCGATGCTCGGCATCACGCTGCTGTGCTTCTATCTGCTGGGCAATTCGCTGCGCGATGCCTTTGACCCCAAACTGCGCGGCCGCGACTGAGCAACGCCATCGAAACCCTGACGATGCAAGACAAACCGCTGCTCGAGGTGCAGGACCTGTCGGTTCGCTTTCACGTTCATGGAGGCACGGTACAGGCTGTGCGCAACATCTCTTTCAACATTCACCAGGGCGAAACGCTTTGCATCGTCGGCGAGTCCGGTTCGGGCAAGTCGGTCGCCATGCAGGCGCTGCTGGGCATTCTTCCCACGCCTCCGGCCGAGGTCGCTTCAGGACGCGCGCACTTTGCGGCCATTGGCGGCCAGGATCTGCTGACGCTGAGCGCCAGGGAGCGGCGCAAGGTCGTCGGCAAGGACATCACGATGATCTTTCAGGATCCGCTGGTGAGCCTGAACCCGACCATGACGGTGGCGGGACAGGTTGCCGAGTCGCTGATCGTCCACACCACGATGACGGCACAGCAGCGCCAGCAGCGCGTCCTGGAACTTCTCGAACTGGTGCGCCTTCCAGAGCCGGCGCAGCGCGCCCGCCAGTTCCCCCACGAACTCTCGGGCGGCATGCGCCAGCGCGTGATGATCGCGATGGCGCTGGCCTGCAATCCCAGGCTGCTGATCGCCGACGAGCCGACGACCGCGCTCGATGTGACGATCCAGGCGCAGATCCTCTCGCTGATCAAGGAGCTGGCGCGTCGCCTCAACATGGCCACCATCCTGATCACGCACGACCTCGGCGTGATCGCCGAAACCGCGCAACGCGCCATCGTCATGTACGCCGGCCGCAAGGTCGAGGAAGCGGATACGGCTACTCTCTTCAGCAGCCCGCTGCATCCGTATACCCGCGGCCTGCTGCGCTCG
>JANOUM010000969.1:0-2995 GCA_031416855.1 Rhodoferax sp.
CTCGCAGGGCTTCCTGGCGCGCGCCGGATTTCAGCACCGTGGCTTCGAACACAAGGCAGGCCTCGATGCGTGACTTCATCGTTTCGAAGTCCAACATGCCGGCCATGAAGCCCACCTGGTCCAGGCAGGTATCCAGCACATAGTCGATCCAAGCAATGAGGGCCTGTTCGCTCAGATTGCCGCGCCCGTCCAGATCACCTCTGCGCAGGCTGTCGGCATCCGCCAGCAACGCGTAGTAGCGCTCCGTGTTACGGGCAAAGCCCCGCAGCGGCGACCACAATCCACCGGTATACCCCAGCGCGCTGAGAAGGGTATGGGTGTGCAGCCGCATGACGCGCCCGTTGCCGTCGACAAAGGGGTGCACCCATCCCAAGCGCTGGTGCGCCGCAGCCAGCGCAACCAATGAAGCCTCGCCGCGGCGTACGCCGCCATAAAAGCTTGCCCACCGATCCAGGAAGAGTGGCACGCTTGGGTGGGAGGGTGCCACATGCTGCCCCACGATGACATCGCGCCGGCGCAGCTGTCCGGGCACGATAGGCTCGTTTTTCGGAGTTGCCAGATCCGCTGAGGGCAGTCGGCCAAACAGCGCGCGGTGCAATTCCTGCACGGCTTCGGTGGAATACAACGCCAGTGCGCCGTTGGCCCCGACGTAGCGCTGC
Organism: Rhodoferax sp.; assembly: GCA_031416855.1. Lineage (GTDB taxonomy): Bacteria > Pseudomonadota > Gammaproteobacteria > Burkholderiales > Burkholderiaceae_C > CAISIP01. The sequence continues at coordinate 660 of JANOUM010000969.1, forward strand.
TCCAAGTTTGCCTCGGCATCGATATGCGCCAGCGCCTGGCGCTGTTTGGCGGCCAGCGCAGCGTTTTTGGAAAAGTTCTGGTGCAGGGCCTGGTCAATTTCGTGCGGGCGGGTGTGCTGCCCCTCGATACGGTTGGTGTAATACGAGTTCATGCTGCGCAGCATGCTGCGCAACTCGGGCGGAACCCGGGTGCCCGCCAGCATGGTGGCCAGCCGAGACAGGTCATGCGCCTTGGCCAACAACGGCTCGATCCGCGCGTCTGCCGGCATCAGAGGTTCAAACTGGTGGGGGGACGCATACATAGCTCTATTTTGCCAACTTACTGAAGCTTTTAAGCTATTGATATATTTATTGTTTTATAAGATATTGCCAACTTTTTTGCGTACATTTTTGCGGGCCTTTTTCCGCACCTTTTTGCGACTCGACATGCACGCGCCCGCGCAAAAAGCCGGTCTGCTGGCGGCCCATCCAAAATGGGGTCGGTCATGACTTGGACGGGCACGCCGGGGCTCCAGCCTGGAAGCTGCGCAAGCCCGGCTTCACGGCGATCAACCTGGTCGCCAATGTCCATCCATTCTTCGAGTTCCTACAATCCCCCCATGCTCAAGCAACGCACCCTCAAATCCCTGACCCGCGCCGTCGGTGTGGGTCTGCACAGCGGCCAGCGGGTGGAGCTCACCCTGCGGCCGGCCGCGCCCGACACCGGGATCGTGTTCCGGCGCGTCGACCTGCCGGTGCCGGTGGAGATTCCGATGTCGGCTGCGGCCGTGTCCGATACCCGCATGGCCACGACGGCGTCGAGCGGTGTGGCCAAGGTCGCCACGGTGGAGCACCTGATGTCGGCCTGTGCCGGGCTGGGCATCGACAACCTGGTTGTGGACATCACGGCCGAAGAGGTGCCCATCCTCGACGGCTCGGCGGCCTCCTTCGTGTTCTTGCTGCAAAGCGCCGGCATCGAATGGCAGAACGCGGCGCGCCAGTTCATCCGCGTCAAGCAGCGTGTGGAAGTGCATGAAGGCAGCGGTGCCACAGCCAAATGGGCCCGGCTCGACCCGTACCATGGCTACAAGCTGAGTTTCGAGATCGTGTTCGACCACCCGGCGGTGGACTCGACCGGGCAGCGGGTCGAGTTCGACATGGGCACAGGATCGTATTCGCGCGACATCGCCCGCGCCCGCACCTTCGGTTTCACCAAGGATGTGGAGACCATGCGCGTCAACGGCCTGGCGCTCGGCGGTGGGCTGGACAACGCCATCGTGATGGACGACTACAAGATCCTGAACTCCGACGGCCTGCGGTATGACGACGAGTTCGTCAAACACAAGATCCTCGACGCCATCGGCGACATGTACATGCTGGGCAAGCCGCTGTTGGCCAGCTACAGCGCCTTTCGCTCCGGGCACGACCTCAACAACAAGCTGGCGCGCGCGCTGCTGGCGCGCAAGGACGCGTGGGAGATCGTGCGTTTCGACGACACGCAGGCGGCGCCCCGCGGCTTTGCCGACCTTGCACCGGCCTGGTAGGCTCGCGCTCCTTTCAACACATGCTGTTGTTCCGCTGGCTGATCCTGCTGCTGTTGCTGGGTGCGGTGGTGTCGTTCTCTTTTTATGCTGCCACAGGACAGCCGCGCTACAAGCGTATGGGGCTGCTGGTGTTGAAGTGGACGCTGATCGCGGCCTTCGGGTTTTTCGCGGTGCTGATACTCGAACGCGTGGCGTAGCCGCCGCAGGCAGTGCGCGGCGCGCCGCATAATGGGCCGGCGGCTGCTGCGCCTGCCGCCGCAACCGGGCCCCTGCCCGCTGGCGATGCCCTCCTTGAAAGCGCCACCCATGGTCCGCCTCCAGTTTTCCATCGAACTGCATTACGAGATCGACGCACCCGGCTGCGATTTCATCTTCAACATCCATGCCGCCCAGACCGCGCACCAGATCGTGGTGCAGGAGTCGCTGGGCATCAGCCAGGCGCTGGCCACCAACCTGTACACCGACCCGGTCACGCACAACCGATACCTGCGCCTGCATGCGTTCGGCGGCCCACTGACGGTACGCTACGAAGCGACAGTGGACCTGGACCATTTCATCGGCCAGCCCGCGCAGCTCGGCGAGGTGGCCGTGGCCAATCTGCCGGGCGAGGTGCTGCCCTACATCTACCCCAGCCGGTATTGCCAGTCCGACCGGTTGCACAAGTTCGCTGTGAAGGAGTTCGGCCACCTGTGGCAAGGTTACGGCAGGGTGCAGGCGATCCGCGACTGGATCCTGCAGCGCGTCAACTTCAAGTCCAACTCGTCGACCGGCAACACCACGGCGGTGGACACGCTGATCGAGGAGGTGGGTGTG
>JANOUM010000970.1:0-1984 GCA_031416855.1 Rhodoferax sp.
GTTGCAATACAAGACCTGACCCCTTGCTTGCTCTTGCAATACAAGACCTGACCCCTTGCTTGCTCCTTGCTTGCTTGCTTGCCCTCGTGAGTTGCCAGAGCAGCACGCAGACACCGCTGGAGCGGCGCGTGTCGACCGTGGGCCTGGTGCAGCCGCACCTGGAGATCAAGGTGGTCGACCCGGTCACGGGTGCGTGCGTTCCCCGCGGTGTAACCGGCGAGTTCTGCACCAGGGGCTACTCGGTGATGCACGGCTACTGGGGCGACGAGCAGAAAACGCGCGAGGCGATCGACCAGGACGGCTGGATGCACACCGGGGACCTCGCAACCATGGACGCCGAGGGTTACGTCAACATCGTCGGTCGCATCAAGGACATGGTCATTCGCGGTGGCGAGAACGTCTACCCGCGCGAGATCGAGGAGTTCCTGTACCGCCACCCGGCCATCTCCGACGTGCAGGTGATCGGCGTGCCGGACCAGAAGTACGGCGAGGAGCTGTGCGCCTGGGTCATCCTGAAGAGCGGGCAGACGGCTACCGAAGAAGACATCCGCGCCTTTTGCAGGGATCGGATCGCCCACTACAAGGTGCCGCGGTACGTCCGGTTTGTCGATGCCTTCCCGATGACGATCACCGGCAAGATCCAGAAGTTCGTCATGCGCGACCGGATGCAGCAGGAGTTGCAGCTGCCGGAAGGCAAGACCGCATGACGCTGATTTGCGCCGCCCGGGCCAGACGCGGCACCTGCGGTCCGTTGCTGCATTGTCAGGCTCCGTTACCATGAAAGCTCCACCCCAACCGCCCTGTCCATGCACGCCGTCGTCCTGAAATACTTTCTCGAGGTGGCCCGTTGCGGGTCGATCCGCAAGGCGGCGCAGAACCTGTTCGTGGCATCGAGCGCGGTCAACCGGCAGATCCTGCACCTGGAGCAGGAGCTGGGCACCGAACTGTTCGACCGCATTCCCAGCGGCATGCGCCTGAATGCCGCCGGCGAGCGGCTGCAGCAGCATGTGCGCGGCACACTGCACGACTTCCACCTGATGCGCACCGAACTCGACGCGCTCAAGGGCGAACGCAAGGGCCATGTGTCGATCGCCGCGATGGATTCGCTGCTGATCGAGTTCCTGCCCGCAGCGGTGGAGGAGTTCTCCGGCAGTTACCCGGCGGTGCGTTACACCATCTCGTCCGCCATGCCCAGCGATGTGCCCGACCGCGTGGCCCGTGGCGACAACGATATCGGCATCTGTTACCTAGGCAAGCTGCCGGGCGCGCTCAAGGTGGCGGCCAAGGCGCCGTTTCCGCCCGGCGTGGTGATGGCGCCCTCGCATCCGCTGGCGAAGAAGGCGAAGATCGATTTTGCCGACTGCCGCGACCAGGCTTTCATCCAGATCAGCCAGGTGTCGCCAATCCACAACCTGGTGCAGCCCGAGTTCTCGCAATTCTGGAACGACCTGGTGCCGGCGATCTCCTGCAACTCCACCACCATGGCCAAACGCATGATCATCGCCGGGCGCGGGATCTCGTTCTTCTCCAAGATCGGCTTCATCGATGAACTCGAACGTGGCGAGGTGGTGTGGCGCCCGCTGGCCAACCGCGCTGTCAATGCGATCGAGGTCGGCATCCTGGTGCCGGCCCACCGCACCTTGTCGCACGTGACACGGCAGTTCCTGGAGCGCCTGGTGCGCCGGCTCAAGCAACTGGAACTGGCGGCCGCGATCCAGTAGCCGGCCTACCGCGGCGCCGCACCACCGGTGCCGGTTGGCACCGCGCTATCCGGATGCGCCATGTCGAGGCGGTCGCGCTGCGAAAGCGCCGGGAACAGGCGGGTCCACAGCCCCGCCACCAGCAGTGTTCCCAGGCCACCGAGCAGCACCGAGCCGACCGGCCCGAACCACTCGGCCGTCACCCCCGACTCGAACTCGCCCAACTGGTTGCTGGCGCCGATGAACACCGAGTTGACTGCGCTGACGCGCCCGCGCATCGCATC
>JANOUM010000971.1:0-2411 GCA_031416855.1 Rhodoferax sp.
GGGCCGCTGGCCGCCAGATGCGTTTGCCCGCCAGAAGCAGTGCAATCAACGCGGCACCCATGAGGTACGGCTGGTAAGGCCCAAGCACCGACAACATGCTGATCCAGGCACCCGAAACACCGAGTGTGACAAGCACCAGAGGCCCCAGGCAGCAGGTTGACGCCAGCAGCGTCGCCAGCCCGGCGGCCGCGAGCGCGCGAAGACCGCTGGGGGCGTGCCGATCGGAGGGTTGGATGACGCGCATGGCTTAAGCTTAGGGAGATGGAAATTGCAGAAGTTCCACTTTTCTCCGCCTGTCATTGCGGACCCCGGATCGCGGTCCGGGGCAGGCCCGATCCGCAATCCATGGCTCCAACTGCATGGATGCCCCCGGATCGAAGTCCGGGGCAGGCTCGTCAAGCCCGGCATGACAGTGGGATATTGGCAATTTCCGTCTCCCTTAGTGCCGTACCTTATCAGGTCGGCCCAGTACCTGGGTTTCAGCCTGGACGAGTGGATGTGCGCGCCAGACTGGCCAGCCTGCAGCGCATGGAAGTGGCGCTTGCAGCCCGGCCCGCCGTGGGATGCCGTGTGAAGGAAAACCCACGGATTGACGACATCACAGGCTGCGCTGGTTGACCCGCTTCGACAGCGCTTGGGCGCTCTCCTTGCGCTCGCTGTAGCGGTCGACCAGGTAGGCGGCGGCATCCCGCGTGAGCAGCGTGTACTTCATGAGTTCCTCCATCACATCGACCACCCGGTCGTAGTAGGCCGAAGGTTGCATGCGGCCCGCCTCGTCGAACTCCAGAAAGGCCTTGGCCACCGAGGACTGGTTGGGGATGGTCAACATGCGCATCCAGCGGCCCAGCACGCGCAACTGGTTGACGGCGTTGAACGACTGCGATCCGCCCGAGACCTGCATCACGGCCAGCGTCTTGCCCTGGGTCGGTCGCACCGCGCCCACCGACAACGTGATCCAGTCGATCTGCGCTTTCATGATGCCGGTCATGGACCCGTGGCGCTCGGGCGAACACCAGACCATGCCCTCGGCCCACTGCGCCAGCGCGCGCAGTTCCGCCACCTTGGGATGGGAGTCGGGTGCGTCGTCTGGCAATGGCAGGCCGGACGGGTCGAAGATGCGGGTCTCGCCGCCCATGGCCTGCAGCAGGCGCGCTGCTTCCTGCGTCAGCAGGCGACTGTAGGAACGGGTACGCACCGAGCCATACAGCAGCAGGAACCGGGGCCCATGAGCCATGCGCGTGGCGGCCGGCAAGCGGCTGGCGTCCGGCAGTTCGAACAGGGCCGGGTCGACATTCGGAGAGTCGGCGGTGCCTTTCATCGCACCGCTCCCCGCTCGTACCAGCCCTTGCTCGAATTCACCACCCGTACCACCAGCAGCATCACCGGCACCTCGATCAAGACACCCACCACGGTCGCCAATGCCGCGCCGGACTGGAAGCCGAACAAGCTGATCGCGGCGGCCACCGCCAGCTCGAAGAAGTTGCTGGCACCGATCAGGGCGGACGGGCCGGCCACGTTGTGCGCTTCGCCCACGCGGCGGTTCAGCCAGTACGCCAGCGACGAGTTGAACAGCACCTGGATCAGGATCGGAACTGCCAGCATCGCTATGACCAGCGGCTGGTCGAGGATGGCCCTCCCCTGGAACGCGAACAGCAACACCAGCGTGGCCAGCAAGGCCGTGATGGACCACGGGCCGATCCGCGCCAGCACCGCATCGAATGCCGCCTGGCCGCGCCGCAGCAGCGCGGCGCGCCAGAGCTGCGCCAGGATCACCGGGACGACGATGTACAACACCACCGAGGTCAGCAATGTGTCCCAGGGCACGGTGATGGACGACAGGCCCAGCAAGAGCGCGACGATCGGTGCGAACGCAAACACCATGATGGTGTCGTTGAGCGCCACCTGCGACAGCGTGAACAGCGGGTCGCCGTTGGTCAGCCGGCTCCAGATGAACACCATCGCGGTGCACGGTGCCGCCGCCAGCAGGATCAACCCGGCGATGTAGCTGTCGAGTTGCTCCGCCGGCAGGTAGGGCGCGAACACCTGGCGCACGAAGATCCAGCCCAGCAGCGCCATGCTGAACGGCTTGACCGCCCAGTTGATGAACAGCGTGACGCCGATGCCGCGCCAATGGCCGCGGACCTGCTGCAAGGCGCTGAAGTCGACCTTCAGCAGCATCGGGATGATCATCACCCAGATCAGCAGGCCCACCGGCAGGTTGACACTGGCAATTTCCATGCGGCCAAGCGCCTGGAACGGGCCCGGCAGCAACTGCCCCAATGCGATGCCGACGACGATGCACAGGAAAACCCAGACCGTCAGGTAACGCTCGAACAGATTCATCGGCGCGGGGCTGGCGGCCGGGGTACGCAGTGTGGTGGTGTTCATCGGTTGGTCTCAGCTGCGTCCAA
>JANOUM010000972.1:0-9435 GCA_031416855.1 Rhodoferax sp.
CTTGATCACGTTTGAATAGCCGGTGCGCATCATGTTGACCGTGAGCTCGCGCGCGATTTGCTGGGTCGACTGGTAGATGACCTCTAGGTCGATGGCGTTCAATGTTTGCTCCGTGCGCCGGTCAAGACCGGCAAAGTGTTGGTGAATGAAAGAGTCATACGTTGAAAGCTTAGCCAGTTACGGCGGCCCCGAGTCATGCGTGCACATTCGCAAGGGTGTGGGCGAAGCGTTGACAGGGGTAGGTGCGGGCCGGGTATTGAGCCGCGTAATACTCGATGCGGAGATCAGCAAGTTTTTCGACACCATCGAACACGATTGGCTGGTCAAATTCATCGAACACCGCGTGGCCGAAGCGCGCGTGGTGCGGTTGATCAAGAAATGGCTGCACGCGGGCGTACTGGAGGGGGGCAGGGTCACGCAAAGTGAACTGGGAACGGTGCAAGGCGGCAGCATTTCCCCGCTGCTGGCCAACATCTACCTGCGCTACGCGTTCGACCTGTGGGTAAAGCAGTGGAGGGGGCGACACGCCCGGGGTGACATGATCGTGGTGAGGTATGCCGACGATTGGGTTGCCGGCTTCCAGTTCCGCGACGATGCCGAGCGCTTTGAGCGTGAAGTGTCCCAGCGGCTGGAAGAGTGCGGGCTGAAGTTGCACCCCGAGAAGATGCGGCTGATCGAGTTCGGGCGCTTTGCCCGCGAGAACCGCCTGAGAGCCAAACTCCAGGCGGTCAAGATCGAGCTCAGACGGCGCATGCACCACCCCATTCCCGCGCCGGGCCAGTACCTGCGCGCGGTGGTGGCCGGACATGGCCGGTACTTCGGAGTGCCCAACAACGGGACCCGGCTGAGCGTGTTCCGCCTCCAGGTTGGGCGGCTGTGGCATCGCACCTTGTGCAGGCGCAGCCAGACCCATCATCTGTCGTGGCGTCGAATGCATCGCTTGATAGTTGACTGGCTGCCGATTCCCCATATCTGCCACCCTTACCCCAACCAGCGTCTGATCGTCATCACCCAGGGCAGGAGCCGTATGCGGTAATTCCGCACGTACGGATCTGTGAACGGGGTGCTGGCTGACTGGCATTCCTACTTCCTACTGGGTCATCCGTACGGTGCATTGCACCAGTTCCCACCCGCAAGGGTGCAAACAGCGTGACCCGCCAGGCAAGCAGATCAGGCGAGGGGAGGTTGGTGCGTCAGATGCCGTATTTCCTTTTCATGGCGTCGAAGAAGCCTTCCTTGCGTAACGCTTCGACCGGACCCAAATCAACGTAGTCATCAGCTTTGGTGGATTTCAGGACCGGGCCCATCGAATTGACCTCTGAGATGACATTCGATACAGCGGCACTGCTCGGCGTGAAATCGCGTGCGTAGAACTGCTTGAACTGCTCGTACGTATCGTCGATGATGAACTTCGAGTCGGTCTTGAACTCCTTGGCGATCACCGCCTTGGCCCACTTCTCATCCGACAGCGCCTTGTAGACGCCCTCGATATTGGCCTTGATGAAGCGCTTGATCAAATCCGGGTTCGACTTCGCCAACTCGCGCGAGACCACCAAGCCATTGAAGACCCAGGGTGCACCGTCGTTGCCGAGGTCGAGCAGCTTGACGAGGCCCTTCTCACTCGCCGTCGCTGTGGCGGGGGACACGTAAGGCGCCGCCATGACCTGACCCGAAAGCTGGGCAGCGATGCGCTGGGAGGCTCCGCCCAGGGGCGTCACGATGACATCTTTGCGTGTCATTTTCCATTGTCGAAGCGCCAGGTTCACAGCCATGTCGCTCTCGGATGTGAAGGCGCTGATGGCCACCTTCTGGCCCTTGAGGTCGGCCGGCGACTTGATGGACGGATTGGCATAAATGTCCATGACCATCGAATTGCTGCTGGCCGTGACTAGGCGCAGATCGGCACCCTCGCGGTTGGCATTGACAACCACCGAAAAGCCGACCTGCATCCCCTGCAGCTTGCCGGAAAGCAGCACTTGCAAACCACGCGATCCACCCTCGATCGTGACGAGCGTGGGTTTGATGTTGTAAGCGGCGTAGGTGCCCGCCACCTCGGCCAAGCGGGGCGCCAGGGAAGTCATGTCGGCGGGAACGAACCCGACGGCGAATGCATCTTCGGCGGCAAGAGCCAGCGGACTGGTGGCAAGAAGGACAGAGGCAAGAGCAACACCGATGGCGACTGAGCGGCGCGAACCGCTGATAGGTTGACGATTCGACATGGTTGACTCCTTCATGGTGATTAATTCAGTCGACAACTCCGGACCCACGCCTTTCACCGGCCGCCATCAGTTTGATGTAATGGCGCCAGGTCCATTGAAAAACATCGGCGCCGTGCGCCTGCGCCTTCGCGTCTTGTGTCTCGCGCAGCTTGCGGAAGTACTCCTGATCGTCTGGGCTGATCGCATTGGGCGTGCCGCCCGCCTTGGCAATCTCCAGGGTGATGCTCGCCAGCGTCTCCAGTTGGATCGCGCGGATCGTCGCCTCCTGAACCGAGGCTCCCGTGGTCACGATCCCGTGGCCACGCAGAATGCAAATGGGCTTGTAGCCGAGCGTGGCAGCGAGTTCTGCGCCCATCGCGCGTTCACGGATCAGTATCGACCGGGGGAAGATCGGAATGCCCGCGACGGCGAGTGTCATCGCGTTGGGATCAAACGCACCGAAGATCGGCTTCAGTTCCAGGCCGAGCAAGGTGCAGATCAACGAGGCGCGCGGATGCGCATGCACCACGGCCATGACATCGGGCCGCGCACGGTAGATTTCTCCATGGATGGGTAGCTCGGTCGGCGCCTCATACTCCCCGGCGTGGTCCAGATTCTTGCCATCGAAGTCGACACGGCGTATTGCCTGCGCATTCGTGAAGAAAACTCCAGCCTCATCTTTGCCGCGGCACCGGATCAACATCCGCCCATCGTCAAGCCGCGCGCTGACATGTCCAGTCGTTTCCCGAACCAGGCCCATGAACCCGAGAATGCGACAGGCCGTGGCAATGGTTTCCTGCACCGACTCAATGTTGTTCTCTGCCATGTCCCTCTCGAATTTCTCCGGGTGCGTGCTCTGCAGCCATGCGAGCGCGAAATCGCATACCAGAACTCCGTGTGGTTTCCGGCGTTCGCGAACCACGAGGTTGCTAAGAGATCTAATTCTAGTGTTCGCACTTGGTTGATGTCAATGTGCAATCAGGCGTTTTGTGCTGGTGGTTTCCCTAACTGGACAGTGCCAAGTTTTCCACGTGAGTTCACGCTGCCAACTGATCTGTATCCGGGGGCGGCGAGTCGACCTGATCGACCATGCTGACCGACCCGACCCGACCCGACCCGACCCTGCGCCTCGCGCCTGACGGCGATCACATATCGGTGTCGCTCTGACGGCAAGTTGCAGCGGGAGTGCTAGCGTACGGCACCGGAAGGCGTGACGACAGCCACATGCGCGTCAGCGCTGAACGGTGGCAACTTCGCGTCTGGTTCCACTGGTACAAGCTCAAAGGACACGGTATCCGGCGAAACCCACTGCCTGCGCCTCACAAGCATCGGCAATCGTTCCTGTGCTTTCATGATGATCAGCTTCGGCTATCCAAGCAAAACACCTACCGGCCCTCTGGCACAGCCACCTGGTGATGAAGCATCACTTCACGCCCTGACGCGGACGACGCGATTGCAGCGTCGCAAACCTCAAGGTTGGCCAGGCCCCATGAAGCGTCATGCAATGCCGCCATCTTGCCGGCGATCGCGTCGTGCATTTCGCACAGCACCAAATCCCGGGGGCTCGTGTCTGTAGAGAGCGGGATCTCGGACATTCCTTCGTCCGTGTAGACAAGCAGTCCGCTGGGGGACTGACGGACCTCACCGCGCTCGCAACTGACCAGCGTCAGGCCAAAAAAGGGCTGAAAGGGTGCCTTGACGAAGTTGGCCTTCCTGGCGCGCTCCTGCTTTGCGCGGATCACGTCTTCGTGCGATGGGCTGGCAGCAATTGCGGGTCGCGGGCCGTAATGACTCGGCTGCCTGAATCCCGACTCCGTGATATCGAAGCACAGGTCGGCGCTGGAGAAGGCCCCGTAGCCGTTGTAGACCGCGCACGCCGCAGCGCCCTCTTCGAAATCGAGGAAAACCATGTGTGCGCCCAGTCCCGGCCTGGCCGGGTTCCAGTCGAACGTGCGTGCCCGTACGCTTCGTACCAGTCCACCGCACAGCGTGCGAATAATGTCAAACTGGTGAGCGCCTTGGCGGTAGGTCGCTCCCCCGCCCGCGGTCGCGTCGAGTTCGTCTTCGCGGCGGGGGCGCAACATCCAGTCCGTGTAGCAAGAACTGTTGACCATGCGCACCCGGCCAAGTGAACCACCGGCAATCAGCCTTCGCATTTCTTGAATGGGCAGGTCGTACCCGTGGGAATGCCCCACGACAAAAACACGGCCGGAGACCTTGGCGGCATCGACCATGGCAGTCGCATGCTGCACATCCACAGCCATGGGCTTCTCGACCAGCACGTGCTTGCCGGCGTGCAGCGCTTGCAAGACATGCTCCTCGTGCATGATGGTGGGCGTTGCAATGTAAACCGCGTCGAGGCCGGTGTGGGCAAGCATGTCTGACAGGGAGGCATAGGCGGTTGCACCGAGCTCAGCCGCGATCTCGCTGCGAATGTGAGCAGCCGGCTCGGCAAGGGCCACCAACTCGAAACCGGGATGCGACTGGATTGCGGGTATGAAGGATCGACCGGCTGTGCCAAAACCGGCGATTCCGATACGTACCAGGGGGGAATCGAAACGGCCTCTCATGGACCCGCTTTGATCAAGATGCACTTTTGCGGGTTCATGCGGGTGTAGAGCGTCTGGCCGACGGGCGTCGTCAGCGACGGGTGGGCACGTGCCAGCAGTGAGCGCGCGCCGATCTTGACGTGAAAGTCGGTGTACTCGCCCAGGAAGACCTTCTGATCGGCCTTGGCTTCCAGGGCATTGGCCCCCTCCAGCGGACTCTCGCTGAGTTCGATATCCTCCGGCCGAATGGAGATGAGCACCTTGTCGCCACGCGCCAGCGGCTCGTTGGAGAACACGCAGATGGTTCCGATCTCAGAGCCGACGCGGTACAGGCCATCTGCGGGATCCAGCTGCTCGACCACGGCATCGATAAAGTTGGTAAGCCCGACGAAGTCGGCCACGAACTGGCTGCCGGGCCGCTCGTAAATTGCGCGCGGCGAGCCGATCTGCACGATGCGGCCCTCGCTCATGACCGCAATCTCGTGCGACAGCGCCAGCGCTTCGCCCTGGTCATGCGTGACATAGACCGTGGTCAGACCCAACTCACGCTGCAAGCGCTTGATCTCAAAGCGCATGCGCTCGCGCAGTTTGGCGTCCAGGTTGGACAGCGGTTCGTCGAGCAACAGAAGCTTGGGCTCCATCACCAACGCGCGCGCCAACGCCAGCCTCTGTTGCTGGCCACCCGACAACATGGTGGCATCACGACCTGCAAAGCTGTCCAGGCCGACCACAGTTAAAACCCGCGTGACCCTTTCCTCAATCTCCTGCCTGCTGTACTTGCGCTTGCCCACGCGCAACGGAAAGGCCGCGTTCTCGAATACATTCATATGCGGCCAGATCGCATAGGACTGGAACACCATACCGAAGTTGCGCCGGTTCGGTGGCACGAAAAGTCTGCGGGACGAGGAATACACAGGCGTGCCGTTGACAATCACCTCACCCGACACTGGCCGCTCAAGACCCGCGATGGAGCGCATGGTGGTGGTTTTGCCGCAACCGCTGGGGCCCAGCAAGGTAAACAGCCGCCCCTCGGGCACACCAAAGCTGACCCCATTCACGGCCTTGACGGAGCGACCAGCCGAATCTATGTACTCGGCGAAAAGATTCTGAACCTCAAGCATGGTGTTTTCAGGTTCCCTTGATACCGAAGCGCTTGCTCAGGAGTTGAGCCACCATCGTCAGCAAAAACAGCGCGCCGATGAACATTACGCCGAGCGCAGAGAGTTCGACAAACTGTCCTGCCTCCCAGAACTCCCACACGACGATTGAAAGCACCTCGGTGCCGGGGCTGTAGAGCAGTATCGATGACGACAACTCCCGCATGGAAACGATCACCACAAACAGCCATCCCGCAAGCAGGCCCGGCTTGAGCAGCGGCAAAAGGATGTGCCAGAACGTGGTGACCCATGATGACCCGGCCATCTCGGCCGACTCTTCCAATTCCTTGTGGATCTGCAGCATCGACGTAGTGTTGTAGCGCATGCCATAGGGCATGAAACGCGCAACATAGGCGATAAGAAGAATCCAGATCGTGCCGTAGACACCGACGCCGTAGTTAAGGAAAAAGATCATCAGAGCCAGGCCTAGGACGATGCCGGGAACAACAAGTGGCGAGGCGGCGATCTGGTCCAGCACCTCGCGCCCGGGAAGCCGCGTGCGGATGACGATCCAGCAGACTATGCTGGTCAGCAGCATCACAATCGTGGCACTCGAAAGCGCCAGAAACAGACTGTTCCAGACTGCGCTCGAGAAGTTTGGATGCTTAAGAACAAAACGGTACGAATCAAGCGTCATGTTCTTGACAGCGTCCATCGAAGGCACGCTGTAGAAACTCTGGAAAGACGACCAAAGCAGCACCAGAAACGGCAACACCACGACCAGTGCGAAATAGCACAGGAAGACAAACAGCGTGAGGTACTTCCATTTGCCCAGGTCTATGGTGCGGGGGCGAAAACCCTTGCCCGTGACGGTTGCATACCGTCTGCCATGGCGGGAGATACGCGACTGCAGATAAATGCCGCCCGCTGCAATCAACAACAGCACTGTCGCATACGCCGATGCCAGTCCTGTCTGGCTGGGGTACTGGTGGATCGCCTGGTAGATCGCAGAGGTAAAGACATGCAGCCCCACCGGCAAGCCGAGAAGCGCCGGAACCTCGAAGGACTCGATCGCGCGGATGAACAAAATAAGCAAGGTGGCAAACACCGCCGGCCAGGTCAGCTTGAAGGTGATATCCCGCGCAATCTGCCATACGCTGGCACCACTCATCAGGGCTGACTCTTCCAGAGATGGATCCATCGATCGAAACGCAGCGGTCATCATGAGAAACGCCACGGGTGAGTAGTGCAGACCGTCAACCCAGATCATTCCGAGCATGGAGTACACATCGACGAACACCATGTCGGTGCTGAAGATGCCCTGCAGCACCGCATTGATGATGCCGATTTTGGGGCTTCCGATCAGGATCCATGCGATGGTGAACATGATTCCCGGAATCACCAGCGGTACGATACTCAACGAAAAGAAAAGTGTCTTGAAAGGCGTGTTGGTGCGTTCGTTCATCCAGGCAAGCGAGCCGCCAAGTACGAACGCGAGAAGCGATGTTCCCGTTGCAAACACGAGTGAATTGAACAGCAACCTGAGCGTTCCGGGCCCTCCATAGGCTGCCGCATAGTTGTCAAGCGTGAAGGTACCTGCGGTCACGCCGGTGCCCGGCGTTAAAAAGCTTTGCCAGAACAGAAAAACCAGCGGAACCAACGCAAGGAGTGCCACCACCACGACGCAGGGCAGCATGACGACCCACTTGAAGGAAAACCCCCCAGTGGGCGACCAACGGGCCCCAGGCGCCGGGCTCATCGCGCTTTCTTGATGATGGCCTCGTCATACATCTTGAACCATTTGTCCTGCTGCTTCAGGAACTCAACTGGCTCAATGACTTTGTAGGGAATGTTGCGCATATGTGTGTCGAACTTCTTGCTGCTTGTCACATAGTCGGCATCAATCATTATTTTCTGCCCTTCATTCAAGACAAAGTCATAGAACAGCGCTGCGGCGTGCGGGTGTGGCGCCTTGCTGCTCATGGCCACTGCAGACATGATTGCGAATAGCGGCGGCATGAAATATGTTTCGATGGGGGCGCCCTTTCGCTTGAGTTGCGGAGCGTTCCAGCTGTAGACCGTCAGTGCCAGGGGGACCTCGCCTGCTGCCACCATGCCGGCCAGAAGCGAGTGGCCCTTGCGCACGGATAATCCGTTGGTGGTGATCAGCCTCTCGAACAGCTTGCTGCCGCGCTCTTCACCCATGTCGGCCAGCAGTGCGCCGTACCAAGCGTGGTCGTTGGCTTCAACGGCGAGTTTCCCCTTCCATTTGGGATCGAGCAGATCTTCATAACTCTTGGGCAGGTCTTCCTTTTTAAGTAGCTTCGTGTTGTAGGCTGCAGTAAACACGTCCAGGTTGAACGCGGCCCATTGCCGGTGCGCAGGCAACGCCCTCTCGACCAGATCCGAGTGAGAGGGCGAGCGAACCTCAACGACCAGCTTTTCACGGGCAAGTGACTCGCAGTCGTGGGCAGGATTGAGGACAATGTCCCAATCGTATTTGCCAGCTTTGTGCTCGGCGGTGATCCGCTGCATGCCCGCCTCGCTGCCGCCGCGCCAGCCCTTGCCCTTGAGGTCATATTTTTTATTGAATGCGTCCAACATCACCTGGACGATAGGATGTGAATAGTAGACAAGCAATTCGCCTTCTTTCTTCGCACCTTCGAGCAACATGTTGTGCCGGTCCGCGCCTTCATGGGACGCAATTTGCGCCACGGTGCGGGTGCCCTGCGCCGATGCGACAAAGGGCAGGTTGGCGAGCAGGGCCGTTGCGGCCAGCGACTTGAGAAATGTTCGCTTCATGATGTCTCCTCAGGATGGGTCGGAAAGAACCGGTCAGTCGCGGCTAAGTTGTCGCAGCATATAGTTGAAGTTGATGAAGTAATGTTCTGGCTGGATCAAGGTCTGGTAAAGCCGGTCGACCACTTCGGGCGCGAACATCTCTCCGATGCCACCTGCGGCTTCGGCCTTGAGCTGAATCTCGCAGGCGTTCTCCAGCATGATCGCCAGCACGGTCGATTCTTCGACTGATGCTCCCACGACGACCACGCCGTGGTTGCGCATGAGCAAGGCTTTGCAACGGCCCAGGGCCCTTGCAACTCCTTTGCCCTTTTCGACGCTTCGGATCAGCTCAATCGTATCGGTGTAGTACGGAAGTCCATCGTGAAAGGCGACACTTGGCTGGCTGATGGGCAACAAGGGTTTGCCGGTTGCAGACAAGGCGACAGCATTTGTCGGGTGCGTGTGGATCACGCTGGTGACGTCCGGTCGGGCCTTGTAGATCTCGGAATGGATGAAGACCTCGCTGTGGCGCCTGCCGCCACCCGCCACCTTTACGCCATCGAGGTTGCATGTGACCATGTTCTCCATTGTTATCTCGTCGAAGCCCATGCTGTGCGGCTTCATATAGAACAGGTTTGGCTCGCCGGGGACGCGGATTGACACATGACCACGCGTGAGGTCCGCCTGCCCGTTGACCTGCAGGATCTTGCCGGCATCGATGAGGCGTTGTCGAACCTGCGCGTCAGCGGTTGCGCTGACATCGTCGACGACGGCGCTCATCAGGCAAGCTCCGTGCATTGCACTGCGGTG
>JANOUM010000973.1:0-1896 GCA_031416855.1 Rhodoferax sp.
TACCGCGTGACTGAACACGCGCGCGACGCGAAAGGCGCGCCCAAGCCCAAGTACTACGCCTGCTCGATGCTGCCCTACCCCAGCGGCAAGCTGCACATGGGCCATGTGCGCAACTACACCATCAACGACATGCTCACGCGCCAGCTGCGTATGAAGGGCATGAACGTGCTGATGCCCATGGGCTGGGACGCCTTCGGCCTGCCAGCCGAAAACGCGGCCATGAAGAACAAGGTGCCACCAGCGCAGTGGACCTACGACAACATCGCCCACATGAAGGGCCAGATGCAGGCCATGGGGCTGGCGATCGACTGGTCGCGCGAGGTCGCCACCTGCACGCCGCAGTACTACAAGTGGAACCAGTGGCTGTTCCTGAAGATGCTGGCCGCAGGCATCGCAGAGCGCCGCACCCAGGTGGTGAACTGGGACCCGGTCGACCAGACCGTGCTCGCCAACGAACAGGTGATCGACGGCAAAGGCTGGCGCAGCGGTGCGGTGATCGAGAAACGCGAGATCCCCGGCTACTACCTGAAGATCACCCAGTACGCCGATGAGCTGCTGTCGGCGGTGAACAACCCGGACGACCCGCACTACCTGAGCGGCTGGCCCGAGCGCGTGCGGCTGATGCAGGAGCACTGGATCGGCAAGAGCGAGGGCGTGCGCTTCGCCTTCCCGCACCAGGTGGCCGATGCCAGCGGTGCGCTGATCGGCGACGGCAAGCTGTGGGTCTTCACCACCCGGGCCGACACGATCATGGGCGTGACCTTCTGCGCCGTGGCGCCCGAGCACCCGCTGGCGCTGCACGCCGCGGCATCGCGCCCCGAGGTGGCGGCGTTCATCGCCGAGTGCGCCCAGGGCGGCAGCACCGAGGCTGAGCTCGCCACGCAAGAGAAAAAGGGCGTGCCCACCGGCTTGACCGTGCTGCACCCGCTGACCGGCGCGGCGGTGGACGTGTGGGTCGGCAACTACGTGCTGATGAGCTACGGCGACGGCGCGGTGATGGGCGTGCCGGCGCATGACGAGCGCGACTTCGCGTTTGCCAAGAAGTACGGGCTGGACATCCGGCAGGTGGTGGCGGTCGAGGGCGAGACCTTCAGCACCGACGCCTGGGCGGAGAGTTATGGCGACAAACAACGCGGCCATTGCATCAACAGCGGCGCGGGTTTCGAGTTCCTGGACGGCCTGGCCTTCAAGCCGGCGGTGTCGAAAGTGGCCGACCTGCTGGCCGACAAGATCCACGGTGGCGCCAGCCTGGGCGAGCGGAAGACCACCTGGCGATTGCGCGACTGGGGCGTCAGCCGCCAGCGCTACTGGGGCACACCGATCCCGATCATCCACTGCGACGAACACGGCGCGGTGCCGGTGCCCGAGCAGGACCTGCCGGTCGTGCTGCCCGAAGATTGCATCCCCGACGGCAGCGGCAACCCGCTGAACAAGCACGCCGGCTTCCTGAACGTGCCTTGCCCCGTCTGCGGCAAACCGTCGCGGCGCGAGACCGACACGATGGACACCTTCGTCGACAGCTCGTGGTACTTCATGCGCTACTGCGACCCGGGCAACCCTGACGCGATGGTGGCCGACGGCGCCAAGTACTGGATGCCCGCTGCCGGCTCGGCGGCCGGTGGCGCCGGGGTCGACCAGTACATCGGCGGCATCGAGCACGCCATCCTGCACCTGCTGTACGCCCGCTTCTGGACCAAGGTGATGCGCGACCTGAAGCTGGTCACCGTCAGCGAGCCCTTCACCAAGCTGCTGACGCAGGGCATGGTGCTCAACCACATCTACAGCCGGCGCGGCGCCTCAGGCGGCATCGAGTACTTCTGGCCACACGAGGTCGAAGACCTCCGCGACGAACACGGCAAGGTCAGCCAGGCGCGGGTGAAGGCCGACGGCAGCCTG
>JANOUM010000974.1:0-2109 GCA_031416855.1 Rhodoferax sp.
TGTGCCTATGGGAGCTGCGAGCGCAGACGCCAGGGCCTGGTAACGCGCGACGCGCGCGGCGTCTTCCGGGCTTTGGCCGCTGGCATGGCGGGCATCGACGTGGCGGACCGCCAGTGGCACACCCAGCGCGGCGCACAGGGACGCGCAATGCACCACGAAACCGTCCGCCGCCGGCTGCAAGCCATGGTGGACGTGGATCGCCGCCACCTGGCCCGGCCACTTGTCGACGCAGGCGATCAGCAAGGCCGTGGAGTCGGCGCCGCCACTCAGGGCGACAGCCAGCGGGAGCGCCGGCGAAAACCCGGCCAGCGCCTGTTGCAGCGAGAGAGGCGCCCTATTTGCCAGTGGCCTTGGCATCGGCCTTGGTGTCGGTGTAACGGCCGTAACTCTGCAGCCGTTCGTACCGGCGGTCGAGCAGTTCTTTGACCTTGAAATCGCTGACCTGGCGGTACGCGTCGGTCAACGCGCGCTTGAGGAAGGCCGCCATCTGCTTGTGGTCGCGGTGCGCGCCGCCGACCGGCTCGTTGACGATCTTGTCCACCAGGCCCAAGGCCTTGAGCCGGTGCGCCGTGATACCCAGCGCATCGGCGGCGTCCTGGGCACGTTCGGAGGTCTTCCACAATATCGAGGCGCAGCCTTCGGGGCTGATCACCGAATAGATCGAATACTGCAGCATCAGCACCTGGTCACCCACCGATAAGGCCAGCGCCCCACCCGAGCCCCCCTCGCCGATGATGGTGGTGATGATCGGCACCTCGAGTTGGGCCATCTCGAAGATGTTGCGGCCGATGGCTTCGGACTGCCCGCGCTCCTCCGCGTCGATGCCGGGATAGGCGCCCGGGGTATCGACGAAGGTGAACACCGGCAGCTTGAACTTTTCCGCCGTCTTGATCAGGCGCAGCGCCTTGCGGTAACCCTCGGGCTTGCACATGCCGAAGTTGCGCTGTGCGCGTTCCTTGGTGTCGCGGCCCTTTTGCTGGCCCACCACCATGCAGGGGATGCCGTTGAAGCGGGCCAGCCCGCCGACGATGCTCAGGTCGTCCGCAAAATGCCGGTCGCCATGCATCTCGACGAAATGGGTGAACAACTCGTTGATGTAGTCCAGCGTGTAGGGCCGCTCGGCATGGCGGGCGATCTTGGTGATCTGCCATGGCGTGAGGTCGCTGTAGATGTCCTTGGCGAGCTGCTGGCTCTTCTTGCTGAGCTGGTCGATTTCGGTCGAGATGTCCACCGCCGATTCGCTCTGCACATACCGCAGCTCTTCAATCTTTGCTTCGAGCTCCGCGATCGGTTGTTCAAAGTCCAGGAATACTTTTTTGGCCAACGTTTCGCTCCAGTCAATGGCTTGCGCCGTTCGGTCTTTTCAGTACTCGACCGGCAGCGGGTCGAGCGAGCGCCAAATATACCAAGTTGCCACGCTGCAATACGGCGTCCAGGCACCGGCCACCTCGCGCGCGTCGCTGCGGCTGACCGTCTCGCCCGAAAAATAATTGCGGCTGATCCCGTTGATCAGGCCCACATCATCCAGCGGCAGCACGTTGGGCCGCATCAGGTGAAAGATCAGGAACATCTCGGCCGTCCAGCGACCGATGCCGCGGATCGCCACCAGCTCGGCGATGATGGTGTCGTCGTCCATCGACTCCCAGGCCCCGACCTCGATCGAGCCATTGCTGAAATGCAGCGACAGGTCGACCAGGTATTCGACCTTGCGTGCCGACAGACCTGCGGCCCGCATGTCGTCCACCTTGAGCTTGAGTATATTGGCGGGCAGCATCTTGCGCGGCAGCAGGGCAAAACGGTCCCACACGGTCTGGGCCGCCTTGACCGAGATCTGCTGACCGACGATGGAGCGCGCCAGCGTGGTGAACGCATCACCGCGGGTCTGCAGGCAGGCGCCGTCGGACTGCGCGATCAGGCGCTTCATCACGCGGTCCTTGCGTGTCAGGTGTTTGCAGGCGTCGTCCCAGTAGGCAGGACGGACTCCGATAGCGGCGGGCGGGGAAGCGGCTTTAGCTGTCACCATCACCGCGCCCTGACCCAGCTGGTGCCGACCGGTCCATCCTTGAGTTCGATGCCGGCGCCGGCCAGTTGCTTGCGGATAAGGTCGGC
>JANOUM010000975.1:0-3965 GCA_031416855.1 Rhodoferax sp.
GTTCGCTGTTGCGCCCGGGCCCGTCGGCCAAGGTGTCCTATGGCACCGAAGCCGGTTTCTTCCAGCGCGCCGGCGTACCGAGCATTGTCTGCGGCCCGGGCAGCATCGAGCAGGCGCACAAGCCGGACGAATACGTCTCCCAGGCCCAGTTGCAACAGTGTGAACTTTTCATGGGCAGGTTGTTGGCGCGGCTGGCTGCGGCTCAGCCGGCCTGACGCACGGGCGGCGGGCCCGGCTTGTTTGTGGTGCAGCGCCTTGCGCGTGGTGATCATTTTTTTAGGAGTTTTCGATGTCCCTGAAAAGCGGTTTTTTACCTAAGCTGGGTGGCGCTGTCGTGGCGCTGTGTTGCTTGTCCATGCCGGCCATCGGGCAGGACTTCAAGCTGGCCATGAGCAGCCCGCCGACCTCGATGGACCCGCACTTCCAGAACATCACCACCAACGCCAACGTGATCGAGCACATGTTCGAGCCGCTGGTGATGCGCAGCGCCGACGGCAAGCTGGCACCGGGTCTGGCCGAGTCGTGGTCCAACGTCAACAGCCTCACCTGGGACTTCAAGATCCGCCGGGGCGCAAAGTTCAGTGACGGCAGCCCGGTCACCATCGATGACGTCATCTATTCGATCGAGCGCCCGGCCAGCATCAAGAACAGCCCGGCCAGCTTCACGCAGTACACCCGCTCCATCGCAAGCAAGAGGGCGCTCGACGCCCAGACGCTGCGACTGACTACCAGCGTGCCCACACCGCTGCTGCCCGATGACCTGGTCTCGATCATCATCGTGAGCAAGAAGGCCACCGAAGGTCTGGCCAGCGACGACTTTGCCGCCGGCAAGGGCATGGTCGGCACTGGCCCCTACAAGTTCGTGCGTTTCCTGCGCGACGACCGCGTCGATCTGGCGCGCAACGACAACTACAACGGGCCCAGCAAGACGCCCTGGGCCACGACCACGATCCGCTTCATCGCGAATCCCTCGACCCGCCTGGCGGCCCTGATGGCCGGCGACGTGCAGGCGATCGAGAACGTGCCCACGCCCGACCTGGGCCGCGTGCGCAATGACCCCAACCTGAGCCTGATCACGGCAACCTCGCAGCGCATGGTGTTCCTGTTCGCCGACTGGCGCGACAAGTCGCCCTTCCTCACCGACAAGAGCGGTGCCGTGCTGGCTACCAACCCGCTTAAGGACGTGCGGGTGCGCCGCGCGCTGTCGATGGCGATCAACCGGGAAGCCATCCACGACCGCGTCATGGAGGGCCTGTCCGAGAGCACCGAGAACCTGGTCGTGCCAGGTTCTCCAGGCCATGTGACATCGCTCACACCCGTCAAATACGACCTGGACGGCGCCAAGAAGCTGCTCGCCGAGGCGGGTTATCCGAACGGATTCGGCCTGACGATCCATGGCCCGAACAACCGCCTGGTCAACGACGAGAAGATTGCGCAGACCGTCGCGCAGATGTTCACGCGTGTCGGCGTCGACTCCAAGGTCGACACCATGCCGATGGCTGTCTACGCGCCGCGCGGCGGCAAGTTCGAGTTCTCGGTGGCGCTGATTGCATGGGGCGGCAGCATCGATCTGTCCATACCCATGCGTGCGCTGCTGGCCTGCGAGAACGCGGCCAAGGGCATGGGCGTGGTCAACTGGGCCAAGTACTGCAATCCGAAGCTGGACGAACTCCTGCAGAAGGCCGACAACATGGACCCGCTGGTACGCAACCGGATTCTGCAGGAGGCGGCCGGCATCATCAACAAGGATGTGGCCCTGATCCCGCTGCATTTCCAGGTGTCGGCCTGGGCGGTCAAGAAAGGCCTGACCTACGAAGGCCGTGGTGACGAGCGGACCTACGCATTCAATTTCAAGCCCCGCTAAGCACCTGGCGATGACCTCGACGCGTGCGCAGGAACAGGGGGCACCCCCGGTCCCGGTAGCCGGCTCACGGAACG
This sequence comes from Rhodoferax sp., assembly GCA_031416855.1. Lineage (GTDB taxonomy): Bacteria > Pseudomonadota > Gammaproteobacteria > Burkholderiales > Burkholderiaceae_C > CAISIP01. Next base: position 1,939 of record JANOUM010000975.1, read on the forward strand.
CTGTCCCATGACCGCCTTTGTGGTCCGGCGCGTGTTGCAGAGCGTGTTCGTCCTGCTGGTGATGTCCTTGCTGGTGTTCGTCGGCATGTACGCCATTGGCAACCCGGTGGACATCCTCATCAACCCTGAGGCAACGCAGGCAGATCGTGCCGCCACGATCGCTGCGTTTGGCCTGGACAAGCCGATGTGGGTGCAATACGGCCTGTTCCTGCAGAACGCCCTGGCCGGTGACCTGGGGCGCTCCTTCGCCTATTCCACCCCGGCACTGACGCTGATCGCACAGCGCCTGCCGGCCACGCTGGAGCTGGCCGTGGTGGCGATGCTGGTCTCGGTGCTGCTGGGGGTGCCGCTGGGCCTGTGGGCGGGCCTGCGCCGTGACGGTCTGGCCGGCAAGGCGATCCTGGGTTTCTCGATCCTGGGTTTCTCGCTGCCCACGTTCTGGGTCGGGTTGATGCTGATCATGCTGTTCTCGGTGCAGCTCGGCTGGTTGCCCTCCAGCGGACGCGGCCAGACGGTGGAGTGGATGGGCATCGCGTTGAGCTGCCTGACGCTGGACGGGCTCAGGCACCTGGTGCTGCCGGCGCTCAACCTGTCGCTGTTCAACATCGCGCTGGTGATCCGCCTCACCCACGCCGGCACCCAGGAGGCGATGCTGCAAGACTATGTGAAATTCGCGCGCGCCAAGGGCCTGACCAACCGGCGCATCATCGGCGTGCATGTGCTCAAGAACATCCTGATCCCGATCGTGACCGTGATCGCGCTGCAGTTCGGCGCGCTGATCGCCTTTGCGATCGTCACCGAATCGATCTTCGCCTGGCCCGGCATCGGCAAGCTGATCATCGATTCGATCCGCGTGCTCGACCGGCCGGTGGTGGTGGCCTACCTGCTGATGACGGTGGTGCTGTACATCGGGATCAACCTGGTGGTGGATGTGGCGTATTCGCTGCTCGACCCGCGGGTGCGACTGTCGGACGCGAAAACTTGATGGCCGTGACCGACATCCGCCTTCGCACCAGAGTCGCCGGCATCGATACGCCTTTTCGGCGCTTTGCACACGCCTACCTGGCCAGCAAGCTGGCCGTGGCCGGGCTGGTGCTGCTGGCGCTGGTGTTGGTCGCGGCCATTGCCGGCCCATTGCTGGCGCCGCAGAACCCCTATGACCTGATGGTGCTCGACGTGCTCGATTCGCGCCTGGCGCCCGGCGAAAAATCAGGCGACGGCAAGATGACCTTTCTGCTGGGATCGGACGAGCAGGGGCGCGACATGGTCTCGGCCATCCTGTACGGTGTGCGCACCTCGGTCATGGTGGGTGTCCTCAGCACGGCGATCGCCTTGGCCATCGGCCTGTCGCTGGGCCTGTGGGCGGCCTACCTGGGCGGCCGCGTCGAGGGCTTCATCATGCGCCTGGTGGACATCCAGCTCTCGTTTCCGCCGATCCTGATCGCGCTGATCCTGCTGGCGCTGACCGGCCCGGGTCTGGGCAAGATCATCATTGCGCTGGTGGCCGTCAAGTGGGCCTATTACGCACGTTCGGCACGGTCCATCGCGCTGGTTGAGCGGCGCAAGGAATACATCGAGGCGGCGACCTGCCTGGGCCTGTCCACCAGCCGCATCATCTTCAGGCACCTGCTGCCGAACTGCCTCACACCCTTGCTGGCGGTCACCGCCCTGCAGGTGGCCTCTGCCATCACGCTGGAAGCCACGCTCTCCTTTCTGGGCCTGGGGCTGCCGCCCACCTCGCCGTCGCTGGGCCTGTTGATCTCCAACGGTTCGCAGTACCTGATGTCGGGCAAGTATTGGATCAGCGTGTTCCCCGGCGTGGCGCTGCTGATCGTGATCGTGGCCATCAACCTGGTGGCCGACCAGTTGCGCGATGTGCTCAACCCGCGGCTGCAGACCCAGTAGGCGGGCATGGACGCATCCGGCACCGACATCCCAGTGCTTGCCGTCGATGGCCTGACCACTCGGTTCGCCTCGCGCGGCGGCACGGTGACACCGGTCGACGGCGTATCGTTGTCGATCCAGCC
>JANOUM010000976.1:0-1572 GCA_031416855.1 Rhodoferax sp.
CAGCAGCCGCTGAGGCAGCCTGGCGATCTCGGCCTGGCGTTCACGCAGTCGCTGGCTCAACGCCTCGGCAGCGGCCAGGCGCTCGCGCAGTTGCACAGCGATACGGCGCTGCTCGTCGATGGCCGGTGCGCAAATGTGGAAGGACTGGATAGTGGGCATGTAGATGGTCTTGAGGACGGAACCGCTGCCCAGCTCGCGCAGATAGTCGAAGGACGCCATGAAGGCGTACATCAGGAACTCGGGGTCGAGGCGATCCGGGTCGCAGACCCAGTTGCAGAAGTGCTGGCTGGTGGCCATCGGCCGACCGAGCATCGTGACGAAGCCGATGGAGGCGTCGCGGCAAAGACAAACGGTGTCGACGGGCAGCAGGCGGGCCGAAGAGTTCTGCAGGCCGGCGTCGTTGGTGTTCTCGATGGTTTCGTGGGCCAGCTTGCCGTGCAGCTTGCGAATATCGGGCAAAGCCAGCCACGGCACATCACCGCCCCACCATTCGGGATGGCGACGGCTGGGGGTGTGGCCGGATTCCAAACTGCATGCGTCAAGCAGGGCGATCCAAGTCCAACCTCCTCGGGTTGCGTTTTGAACCCCGGACGAAACGGGGGAAACGGTGCCGAAGTGCTCGCGAAGCATCGCCCTGGAAAGCAAGTCCACGGTAGTGGCTTGTAGTGCGGCGGCATCCCGGCCAATGCGAACGAATGCCATCGCATCGTCAAGTCTTGAAACTACGCGCTCTTGTTCGGCAAGTGGCGGGACCAGAAATTCTTGCCTCAGCAATTCGTCAAGATCTGCCCGAGGCATTCGTGAACCAACCGAAGATCGCTGCGCAGCATTTACCGCCCTCTCCGAACGGAGCAAATAAGCAAGGTACTCCTTGGTGATCAATGGGGTTGGGAGCAGAGGTATGACTTCAGTGGAACAACGTCCATGAAACGCAGGTAACGCAACTTTGTTTAAGTAAGGCCGCAACTTGCCATACAAGACATGCTTCGGACCAAATCGAAAAGTAGCACTTGCAACGTCCGAGGCACCGGACGACTCTGACCGCGGTTCTGCGATTCGGCCAGACCCGCTTTCGATGTGCTCCAAACCGACGTAGCGCAACTCGCGCGCTTCACCCGTGTCGGGTGCAACCATTGATCGATCTTGAGAGCAGAGATCTCGAAGTGGAAGTCTGACTGAAACACTCATGCCGAAAACAACCTCGTCTTCGTCTCTCGCACCGCCGCTGCCGGCCGTCCCAACACCGCAAGCGCCTTCATGCCGCCCGCGCGCTGGATCGCCGGCACGCGCCAGATCTCGCGGTTCTCCAGTGCGTCGGTGCCGTTTTTCTCAAACTGCCCGGCCAGGCCCAGGATCACGGCCTTGGTGGTGGCCGGCATTGCGGTGTCGAGCCAGTCCTCGTTCTTGAAGCGGAAGGCCAGGTGGCGGTCGATGCGGGTGCGCGGCTTGACGCCATAACCCAACGCGGCCAGCACGTCGAACAAGTCGTAGTCCTGCATCGCGTCGACCATCTGCACCACGGTGGGCGAATGGGCCGAGCCCACCAGCGCGGCCATCAACTCGTCGCGCTCG
>JANOUM010000977.1:0-1660 GCA_031416855.1 Rhodoferax sp.
ATTGCATCATGTTGCGAAGCGGCTCCAGCGTACTGCGCTGCTCATCCGATGAAGGTATCGCCGGCAGAACGCCGTCGCGAATGAAGCGCAGAAGGTCGAGCGCCAAATGCCGATCAAGTATGGAGTGGTGGAAACGATTCCCATAGTGGCGCAGGCACTTGTCGCACGAAGCCGAGCAGGTGCAGCGACTCAGCAGCGTTTCGGCGCGGGTCATCACTCCCGCAAAGAGTTCCCCCGCCTGTGTGGCGTAGCCCGCGCCTCCCGACAACGTGTCGTACACGAAGATGTCGGCGAGGTGGTCATCCCCCAGGCGGATGAATCGATAGCCGGCGTTGATCTCGCGAATGTCGATGTCCAGTTCCTGGCTGATGCCGAGCACAAACGCCTCGGCCAACGACTGCAGCGCATTCGCAATGGGCTCGCGCTCGGTAGGCTGGACGGGGTCGAAGCGCAGCGGACGCGACAACGGAAGGCGCACGACGAGCACATCCGACGCGAAGCCGTATCCAAGGAACACCTGCTCGAACTGGCCAGTGCAGCGGCCGGGTGACCGGGTGGCGAGAAAGTAGTCCCGGTCGTGCGGACCTACCCGCTGCGGGTCTGATGCCGCCTTGCCGCATCGGTTGCAGACCAAGAAACCGCCGTACTGACCATTGTCTTCTTGACCCTTGTTGACCATGACCAGTTGCTGGTTCCGCGCGAAGCCAATATCACTGTGCGTGCCGAGCTTTCGCAAGTCGAACGCCTGGTTTCCTGCAGGCAGCGACAGTTGCGCGCTGGTCGCGTTCGTGAAGACCTGCTCATCGTCGAATTCGTCTACCTCCTTTCGCCCCTCCGCGAAGACGACCTGCGGCTCGATCACCGATGCCGCCTGCAGCATTGCGGTGCGGCAGAGAGGGCACTGCTCACCATCGGGCGATGCCGGCCGGAACCCCGATGTGAACTGGCACTCCGGGCAATGCACGTAGTAGCGTCGCTCAGCGAATAGCCGCTCGGCCCTATCCACAGCGGTGCTCGATCCGTTTGCTGTCACGGTTCCGACGCGATAGGTCTTCTTATCAACGACGACGAATCGGCCCGGCGCATATTCGGACAACGCCACGTTCAAACCCTGCTGTGGCCGCTGTACGACTTTCACCTTTGTGAAGTTACCCTGCTTCTCCAACGCTTCGATCTGCAGCGCACACAGGTCGCGCGGAAAGGCATACGAGGGTAAGAAGCCCTTGGCAAACAAAAACTCAATGAGCTTCTCTTCGGCAGGGTCCAACTGATGCACATCCGCCGGCCTTACGCACTCCAACCAGCGCACAAACTCGCCCCCAACATCCGCCGGAGACTTCTTGAACGACGCCGGGAGCCACTGGCGCATCGTCGCATAGCACGCCTGAGCCGCCTGCGAACTGGCGATCCAGTCAGTAAAAGCGGCCAGGCTAAACGGCCCGTTGCCCGTATAGAAGTTGATCGTTTCACCCAGAACCGAGAAAACATCCCCACTTGCGGAGTTGAAGGGTTGCGCATGGAAATACGATTGAATCAACTGCGCTCGAATATGCCGTTCAATGATCTTCGGGTTCGCCGTGTCCACGCCAGGTAGGGTCGGCTCGCCCGAGATGATGGGCTCGGGGTTCTCGAAGTAGTGGTTGTCGTGGGGACTGTTCTG
>JANOUM010000978.1:0-3930 GCA_031416855.1 Rhodoferax sp.
AACGGGTTGCCGATCATGATGCCGGCCGACATCGCCGTGCCGTCGAGCTCCATGCGGCGCGCCTCGCGGATCAGCTCGCCATAACAGCCCGACTTGGTGATCAGCTCGTCGCCGCGCACCAGCGCCGGAATCACCACACGCGCGATCGCGGGGCGCACCTTGCTGGTGATCAGGCGGTGCAGGATGCGCGCCGCGCGCTGCCCGGTGGAGGCAAAGTCCACATGCGGGTAGGTGTGGTAGATCGCCACGCCGTTGATCTGGCGCAGCATGCGGTCGGTCAAGATGCCGTGCAGGTCGAGCGAGATCACGATCGGCACGTCGGCGCCGACGATGCGGCGGGTTTCGGTCAGCAGGTGGCCCTCAGGGTCGAGTTCGCCGTCGGCGGCCATGGCGCCGTGCAGCGAGAAATAGACCCCGTCGATGCCGGTGGCCGCCTGGCGCGCCACCGACTCCAGTACCTCTGCGCTCAGGCGCTTCCAGCCGGCCGCCGACAACAGGCCGGCGGAACCGGCACGGGCGCTGATCGCCAGCACTGGCTCGTGGCCTTTTTCCCGCAACACGGCCAGCGCGCCGCCCAGGCTGGTGTTGAGGCCCTCCTGCGCCAGCATCGCGCTGCCATGCTCGATATGGAAGTTGGCGTAGGCCGATTGCAGCGGGTTGAAGGACGAGATCTCCTGCATGCATTCGGCAACCAGCACGCGGTGTTTCTTGTGGGGCATGGGGACTCCTTGGGGATGAGGGTCAGGCAGACAGGCTGCCATCGGCGACCCGCAGGCAGGCCACCTGGTGCCCTGCTGCACGCAAAGTAAGGGCCGGGTCTTCGTCCCGGCAGCGCGGCTGAACATGCGGGCAACGGCTCGCAAAACGGCAACCGGTGCCGATGGTGTCGGGGTCGGGCATGTCGCCCCGCAGGGCCACGCGTGTCCTGCGTTGCGACGGGTGATCGGCAGGCAGGGCCGCCAGCAGGCTTTGGGTGTAGGGGTGCAGCGGCTGCGCGAACAGGGCGTCGGCCGGCGCCGCCTCGACGATGCGCCCGAGGTACATCACGGCCACGCGGTCACTGATGTTGCGCACCACGGCCAGGTTGTGCGAGATGAACAGGTAGGTGAGCTTCAGGTCGCGCTGCAGCTCGCGCATCAGGTTGATCACCTGCGCCTGCACAGACACGTCGAGCGCCGACACGGCCTCGTCGGCGACGATGAATTCCGGCTCCAGCGCCAGCGCCCGCGCGATGCCGATGCGCTGGCGCTGCCCCCCCGAAAACTCATGCGGATACCGCTGCAGGGCGCTCGTCGGCAAGCTCACCAGGTCGAGCAAGCGCTGCACGCGCGCCGCGCGGCTGTGGGCATCGCCCACGCCGTGGATCACCAGCGGCTCGGTGATGATGTCGCCCACGCGCATGCGCGGATTGAGCGAACCGTAGGGGTCCTGGAACACGATTTGCATCGCACGGCGCTTGCCGCGCATGCCGGCGGCATCGAGCCGGGTGATGTCCTGGCCGTGGTGCAGGATCACGCCGTCCGTGGGTTCGATCAGACGCAGCAGCAGGCGCCCGGTGGTGGACTTGCCGCAGCCGGATTCGCCGACCAGACCCAGCGTCTCGCCCGGGGCAATCTGCAGGTCGACGCCATCCACCGCGCGCAAGGGCGGGGCGGCCCTCGCCAGCAAGCGGCGCGGACGTTCGAAATACTTGCGCAGGCCACGCGCCTCGATCAGCGCAACGCCATGCGATGACGCGCTGGTGGCACTTTCCGCGATGGGCCGTGTCGTGCCCACCGGGGTGGCTGCGGTCGCCCGTGCCGTACTCATGCAGCAGCCACTGCCTCGTGAAGCGCGGTCTCGAATGGCGCCACGCAGGCCGCCTGGTGGCCAGGCCCGACGTCGCGCAGCGGCGGCACGCTTTGGCAGGCTTCGCGCGCCCGGCTGCAGCGCGGCGCAAAGGCACAGCCGGTTCCCATCTGGCCGACCGCCGGCACGGTGCCTTCGATGGTGCAGAGCCACTCGGCACCGGCAGAGATCCTGGGCCGCGAGGCCAGCAGCCCGCGGGTGTAGGGGTGGGCCGGCCGGTCGAAGATGTCCAGCGCCGACCCGCACTCGACCACCCGCCCGGCGTACATCACCGCCACCCGGTCGGACATCTCGGCGATCACACCCAGGTCATGGGTGATCAACAGCACCGACATCCCGCTGTCGGCCTGCAGCATGCGCACCAGATCGAGGATCTGCGCCTGGATGGTCACGTCCAGCGCGGTTGTGGGCTCATCGGCAATCAGCAGCCTGGGACGACCGGCCAGCGCCATCGCGATCATCACCCGCTGGCGCATGCCGCCGGAGAGCTCATGCGGATAGGCATCGATCTGGCGCTGCGGGTCGGGCATCTCGACGCGGCGCAGCAGGGCGATGCCCTCCTCCCGCGCGGCCTCACCCTGCAGCGCCAAGTGCCAGCGAAGCACCTCGCCGATCTGCTGTCCCACCCGCATCACCGGGTTGAGAGAGGTCATCGGCTCCTGGAAGATCATCGCAATGTCCTTGCCGCGCAGCGCGCGCATCCGCGCCGAGGGCAGGCTCAACAGATCCTGGCCCTGCAGCCGGATCTGCCCTGCGCGCACCGCGATCCCCTCGGGCAGCAGCCCCATGATCGACAGCGCGAGCATGCTCTTTCCCGAACCGGATTCACCCACCACACCCAGCACTTCGCCGCTGCCCAGCGACAGATCGACACTGCTGAGGATCTCGGGCCCGCGGGCCCCCATCGCAGTGGTGAGTTGCAGGATCTCCAGCATCGGTGCGGCGGCCTGGTTCACCGGTTCACCACCATGCGGGGATCGAGCACATCGCGCAGGCCGTCGCCGAGCAGGTTCAGCCCCAGCACGCTGAACACGATGGCCAGGCCCGGCGCAACCGTGATCCAGGGCGCGGCGACGATGAAGTCGCGCCCATTGGCAATGATCGCTCCAAAGGTTGGTGTCGGTGGCGGCGGGCCGACGCCTATGTAGGACAAAACGGCCTCGTTGAGGATGGCCACCGCAAACACGTAAGTCATGCGCACCACCAACGGCGCCAGCGAATTGGCCATCACATGCCGCAGCAGGATGCGTGCGTGCCCGGCGCCCAGCGCGCGCGCGGCCTCGATGTACTCCATTTCACGCACCACCATCACCGACGCGCGCACGATGCGTGCGGTATGTGGTGTTGCGGCGATCGCCAACGCGATGATCACGTTGGTGACCGACGCCCCCAGCACCGAACTAATCGCGATGGCCAGGATGATCGACGGGAAGGCCATGAAGGCGTCCATCAGGCGCATGATCACGCCGTCCGTGCGGCGGAAGTAACCAGCTGTGGCGCCTATCACCACGCCGGCAATGCCGGTGATCAACGCGACCATGAAGCCGATTTGCAGCGAGATGCGCGCGCCATGCAACACGCGCGAGAGGATGTCGCGGCCAAAGTGGTCGGTCCCCATCCAGTGCTGCAGGCTGGGGGCGACCATGCGTGCGCGGAAGTTGCCCTTGAGCGGATCGTAGGGAGCCACCACGCCTGCCAGTATCGCCAGCAGCGCGATCAAACCAACCAGAACCAACCCGATCATGAACGAACGGTTGGCCAGCAAGCGCCGCACGAACGACGGTCGACCGGACGGCGCTACCGCGCCAGAAGCCGTGGCATTGGCAGCGCCCACTGTGGTGGCCGACGCGCTCATCCCAGCCGCACCCTCGGGTCGATCACGGCGTACAGCAGGTCGACCAGGATGTTGACCGTCAGATAGATCAGCGCCAGGAACAACAGGCCGCCCTGGATCACCGGAAAGTCACGCGACAACACCGCACCGATGATCAGCCGGCCCATGCCGGGTATCGAGAACACCTGCTCGATCACCACTGCGCCACCGAGCAGCCCGCCGATCATGATGCCCATCACGGTGACGAT
>JANOUM010000979.1:0-9418 GCA_031416855.1 Rhodoferax sp.
CCGCTGAGGTTGTGGTAATCCACATGTCCAAAGCCACTTTTGACCATGAGGGCTTTGAGTTCCTCCTGGCCGGGGTGCATGCGGATCGACTCGGCAAGATAGCGGTAGCTGCCCTCGTCCTTGGCTACCCACCGCCCGAGCCAGGGCAGGACCTTGAACGAGTACCAGTCGTAAGCCTTCTCGAGAGGCTTGGCCACACGCGAGAACTCCAGCACCAGCAGTTTGCCACCCGGCTTGAGGACGCGGCACATCTCGGACAACGCGATGTCCTTGTGGGTCATGTTGCGCAATCCGAACGCCACGCTGAGCACATCGAACTGGCCGGACGCAAACGGCAGTTTCTCGGCATCGCAGACCAGCGCCTCGATCGCGTACCCTGCGTCGAGCATCCGGTCGCGTCCGTGGCGGAGCATGGCCTCGTTGATGTCGGTCAGGACGACCCGCCCGGTGCGGCCCGTCTGGCGCGCAAATGCCAGCGCCAGGTCCCCGGTGCCTCCCGCGATATCGAGCACCTGCGCACCCTCACGGACGTTGGCAACCATGACCGCGTAGGCCTTCCAGGCCCGATGCATGCCAGCCGACATGAGGTCGTTCATCAGGTCGTATTTGGGCGCGACGGAATCGAACACGCCACGCACCCGGCGGGCCTTGTCGGCCTCGTCGACGGATTCATAACCAAAATGGGTCGTACTCATTCCTGGCTATGCTAGTCTGGAAAGCACCCATGGTGCCCGCGAACCATCAAAGCGGCGGGGAATCTGTGGCAATTTTGATGAAACGCAGCCCGCACCGTACGTGCCTGGCTGACCCCGCCGCAGTCAGTGGCTGGCGCAACCGTGGCCGGCGGGCTGCGGCATCGCCGAGTCGCGGTCGACCCCCGCGGCCTCCAGGCGCGACGCGTACTGGGCCCACAGATCCTTTTCGCGTGACCCCAGAAAATACAAGTAGTCCCACGAAAAGATGCCGGTGTCGTGCCCATCCGAAAACCGCGGCTGCACTGCATAGTTGCCCACCGGGTCGAGCGCGTCCAATTCGACTTCGCGCTTGCCGGTCTGCAGCACCTCCTGCCCTGGCCCGTGCCCCTGAACCTCGGCCGAAGGGGAATAAATCCGCATCAATTCGAATGGGATGCGAAACAGCGCGCCGTCGGAAAAACTGACCCCCAGAACCTTGGAAAGGCCATGCACCGTGATCGACTGGGGCGCGGGGGTATCCGGTTTCAAACCTGCCATGGCGATGTGACTCCTGTAAAGGGCAAAGCGCGACCTTACACCAATACCCGCTCGATGCCGCCGGCGTTGGCGACGGCCACATAATCCTCGAGCCACTGCGGCCCGAGGATGCATCTGGCCATTTCGACGACGATGTAGTCGGCTTCCAGCAGGCCGCTTTGCAGGTCATCGCCATACCGCGCCAAGCCTTGCAGGCAACTGGGGCATGAGGTGAGGATCTTGACATTCGCCTGCGGGCCGACGGCGCCGGTTTGCCGCAACCTGGCGGCATCGCCGCGCAGTTCCTCTTCCTTGCGAAACCGGATCTGGGTCGAGATATCGGGCCGTGTCACCCCGAGTGTCCCGCTTTCGCCGCAGCAGCGTTTGCTTTCCAGCACGTTGCCAGGGTTGTCCCCGCCGACGAGCGCCTTGACGGTCTTGAGCGGCTCCTGCAGCTTCATCGGGCTGTGGCAGGGGTCATGGTAAAGGTAGGCACCGGCCGACGCAGCATCCAGGCGAATCCCCTTTTCGAGCAGGTATTCGTGGATGTCGATGATGCGGCAACCGGGGAAGATGTCCTCGAACTTGTAGCCCTGCAACTGGTCATAGCAGGTACCGCAACTCACCACCACGGTGCGAATATCGAGGTAATTCAGCGTATTGGCCACCCGGTGGAACAGTACCCGGTTGTCGGTGATGATCTTTTCCGCCCGGTCGAACTGGCCCGAACCCCGCTGCGGATACCCGCAGCACAGGTAGCCGGGGGGCAGCACCGTCTGCACGCCGGCGTGCCACAACATGGCCTGTGTGGCCAGACCCACCTGGCTGAACAGACGCTCCGAGCCGCAGCCGGGAAAGTAGAACACCGCCTCGGTCTCCGACGTGGTGGCCCGGGGGTTGCGGATGATAGGAACGTAGTCGCCGTCCTCGATGTCCAGCAGGGCGCGCGCGGTTCTCTTTGGCAGGCCGCCCGGCATCTTCTTGTTGATGAAGTGGATCACCTCCTCTTTCAAAGAGGCCCGGCCAACCGTCGCAGGGGGAGCGTCGGTCTGCCGGCGGGCCAGCCGGCCGAATAACTGGTTGGCCATGCGTTGCGCCTTGAAGCCCACACCGACCATGGCCGAACGCATCAACTTGATCGTCCGCGGGCTGGTAGCGTTGAGAAACAACATCGCCGCCGCATTGCCGGGCCGGAACGACTTCTTCCCCATCTTGCGCAACAGATTGCGCATGTTCATCGTGACGTCGCCGAAATCGATATTGACCGGGCACGGCGACAGGCACTTGTGGCACACCGTGCAATGGTCCGCCACGTCCTCGAACTCCTCCCAGTGCTTGATGCTGATGCCGCGGCGGGTCTGCTCCTCGTACAGGAAGGCCTCGACCAGCAGGGAGGTGGCCAGGATCTTGTCGCGCGGGCTGTACAACAGGTTGGCACGCGGTACATGGGTGGCACACACGGGCTTGCACTTGCCGCAGCGCAGGCAGTCCTTGAGCGAATCGGAAATGGCGCCGATGTCCGACTGCTGCATGATCAGCGACTCGTGCCCCATCAGGCCGAAGCTCGGTGTATACGCATTGGTCAGGTCGGCATACACCAGATCCGGCCCCAGGCCCTTGTTGTGCTGCGCCAGCAGGGTGGAGTTACGCAGTAGCTTGCCTCTGTTGAAGCGCCCCTGCGGATCGACGCGCTGCTTGTATTCAGTGAAGGGGCGCAGCTCTTCCTCGGTCAGGAATTCGAGCTTGGTGATGCCGATGCCGTGTTCACCCGAGATCACGCCGTCGAGCGAACGCGCCAGTGCCATGATGCGCTTGACTGCGGCGTGCGCGGTCTGGAGCATGTCGTAGTCGTCACTGTTGACCGGGATATTCGTATGCACGTTGCCATCTCCGGCATGCATGTGCAGCGCGATCCACACCTTGCCCTTCAGCACCCGTTGGTGGGTGCGTTCGCATTCGGCCAGGATGGCCTCGAAAGCGGCGCCGGCGAACAGGCCGCGCAGCGGGCCACGCAACTGGGTCTTCCAGCTGGCACGCAGCGTGTGATCCTGCAGGGCCGGGAACAGGATGTCCACGTCATCGAACCAGCCCTGCCACTGGCTGCGCACGCCCGCAATCAGGGCCTGTGCCTGAGCCACCCGGTCTTCCAGCAGTTCTGAGGAGGCGATGGCAAGGGCGTCGTCCTGCTTGCCCAGCGGCAGCTGGCCCTGGCCAAAGAAGACCTGCAGCGCGTCGCATAGCGACAACTTGTTGCGCAGGCTGAGCTCGATGTTCATGCGCTCGATGCCATCGGTGTATTCGGCCATGCGAGGCAGTGGAATCACCACGTCCTCGTTGATCTTGAAGGCATTGGTGTGGCGGGAAATGGCCGCCGTGCGCTTGCGATCGAGCCAGAACTTCTTGCGCGCCTCGGCGCTGATCGCAACGAATCCCTCGCCGCCGCGCTGGTTGGCCAGCCGCACTACCTCGGAGGTCACGCGGGCCACGTCATCGGCATCGTCGCCGGCGATGTCCCCCACCAGGACCATCTTCGGGAGGCCGGCGCGCCCGCCGGAGGATCCACGCTTGGACTTGGTCGCATAACCCACCGCCTTCAAATAGCGGTCGTCCAGATGCTCCAGCCCGGCCAGCATTACCCCCGAGCGTTTTTGCTCGGCAAACATGAAGTCGATGATGTCCACGATGCCGGGCACCGCGTCCTTGGCGTTGCCGAAGAACTCCAGGCAGACGGTGCGGGTATGCGCCGGCATCTTGTGCACCACCCAGCGGGCGCTGGTAATCAGCCCGTCGCAGCCTTCCTTCTGGATCCCGGGCAATCCGCTTAGGAACTTGTCCGTGACGTCCTTGCCCAGCCCCTGTTTGCGAAAGCTGGCGCCGGGAATGTCCATGCGCTCGACGCGCTCCAGCGTCTTGCCGTCGGCCCTGAAATACTTGAGTTCGAACGTAGCAGTTTGGGCGTCATGGATCTTGCCCATGTTGTGGCCCACACGGGTCACCTCGAGCCAGGTGGCCTGCGGCGTCACCATGCGCCAAGACGCCAGGTTGTCCAGCGCCGTGCCCCACAGGACGGCCTTCTTGCCGCCGGCGTTCATGGCCACGTTGCCACCAATGCAGGACGCCTCGGCTGACGTCGGATCGACCGCGAACACGAAACCTGCCCGCTCGGCGGCATCGGCCACGCGCTGCGTCACCACACCGGCCTCGGTCCAGATGGTGGCCACTGACCGGTCCATGCCGGGCAGCGTCATCAGCTCCACCTCGGTCATCGCCTCCAGCTTTTCGGTGTTGATGACCGCGCTTTTCCAGGTCAACGGGCAGGCACCCCCGGTGTAGCCCGTGCCGCCACCACGCGGGATGACCGTCAGGCCCAGGTCGATGCAACCCTTGACCAGACCGGCCATCTCGGCCTCCGAATCCGGGGTCAGTACCACAAATGGATACTCGACACGCCAGTCGGTGGCGTCGGTGACGTGCGACACCCGGCTCAGGCCGTCGAACTTGATGTTGTCCTTGGCGGTCAGACGGCGAAACACGCGCTGGCTCTTTCGCCGCAGGCCCTGCACCTCGATGAAACCGGCGTCGAATGCCATCACTGCCGCGCGCGCGCTGGCCAGCAGGTCGCCCACCATCGCGTCGCGCTCTAGGTCCTGCTCGGGGGTTCGCCGCTTCTCGACTTCCGTCAGACGGTGCTGGAGCGCATCGACGAGCAGGTGCCGGCGCTTGGGGTTGTCGAGCAAGTCATCCTGCAGATAAGGATTTCTCTGCACCACCCAGATATCGCCCAGCACTTCGTACAACATGCGGGCAGACCGGCCGGTGCGCCGCTCATCGCGCAACTTGTGGAGTGTCTCCCAGGCCTGCGCGCCCAGCAGACGGATCACGATCTCGCGGTCGGAAAACGAGGTGTAGTTGTAGGGGATCTCGCGTATGCGCTCATGCGGCGCGCCCGCAAAGCCGGCAGGGAGCAATTGGTCGGGGCGGATCGGGGCGTTCATGGATACTGGTGTTGACGGCCGTCACGAATGACCACCCTCCACGATGTTACCGCAGCGCAGCAATATCGGGACGGCAGGGGCAAACCTATGGAAACCCCTCTATCAAAACGCTTGTCATCTGTGTTTAATCCAGATGTCACAAGTTCCGGGTACGCTGTGCCCTTACTCCCAGGAGCGAAAAAAATGAAACTTCACATCGCAGCCGTCGCGATCGCATCTGCGCTTTGCCTATCGGCGCAGGCACAGACAGAAATCCAGTGGTGGCATTCCATGACTGCCGTCAACAACCAGGTGGTCAACGACCTGGCAAACAATTTCAACGCCAGCCAGAAGGCCTACAAGATCGTCCCGACGTTCAAGGGTGTTTATGGCGAATCCTTCGCTGCCGCAGTAGCCGCTTTCCGCGCCGGCAATGCCCCCCATATCCTTCAGGTGTTCGAGGTGGGCACCGCCACCATGATGGCGAGTACGGGCGTGTCGGTGCCGGTCGGCAAGATCATGAAGGACTCGGGCGAGAAATTCGATCCCAAGTCCTATGTTTCCGCAGTCGCCGGTTATTACACGGCCCCGAACGGGGAAATGCTGAGTTTTCCGTTCAACAGTTCGACCACGGTTTTCTACTTCAACAAGGATGCGTTCAAGGCGGCCGGCATCGACACCAGCAAACCGCCAGGCACCTGGCCTGAAGTGGCACTGGCCGCCGCCAAACTCAAAGCCAGCGGCCACAAGTGCCCACTCACCATCGCCTGGCAGGGCTGGACTCAACTTGAGAGTTTTTCCGCCTGGCACAACGTGGAGTTCGCGACCAAGGGCAATGGACTGCAGGGCATGGACGCCCGCATGAAGGTCAACTCGCCGCTGCATGTCAGGCACATCGAGAACCTGGCCAACATGGCCAAACAGGGTCTGTTTGTCTACAAGGGCCGCGCCAACGTATCGGAGGCGAGTTTCATTTCCGGCGAATGCGCCATGACGACCACGTCCACGGGCTTCTATGGCAACGTCAAGGCCAACGCAAAGTTCGACTGGGCCCTGGCACCGCTGCCCTACTACCCGGATGTACCTGGTGCACCCCAGAACACCGTCATCGGTGGCGCCAGCCTGTGGGTGATCTCCGGCAAGAAGGCCGACGAATACAAGGGTGTCGCGCAGTTTTTCAACTATTTGTCCCGGCCTGACATCCAGGCGGCGACGCACCAGCGCACCGGTTACCTGCCAATCACCACGGCTGCGTTCGAGCTCACGGAAAAATCCGGCTTCTACCAGAAGAACCCGGGCACCGATGTGGGTGTGAATCAGATGATCCGCAAGACCACTGACAAATCGCGCGGTATCCGCCTGGGCAATTACGTACAGATCCGCGACATCGAGGACGAGGAGCTGGAGCAGGTCTGGGCTGGCAAAAAGTCCGCCAAGGAAGCGCTCGACTCGATCGTGTCACGCGGCAACGAGTTGCTGGAACGGTTTGAAAAGGCCAACAAGCCGAAAAAGAGCTAGTGGAAAAACGCGTAGTTTTCCGCTCCAGCTGGCTGCCCTGGGTGCTCATTGCACCCCAGGCAGTGGTGATCGCGGTGTTTTTCTTCTGGCCGGCTGCGCAGGCCTTGCTGCAGTCGGTACAGCAGTCGAACCCCTTTGGCACCTCGGTGGAATGGGTGGGGCTGGACAACTTCGAAAACCTCTGGAATGACCCGACCTACCTCGCGTCGTTCTACACCACGGCGATTTTCTCGGTTCTGGTGGCGGTACTGGGCATCAGTATTTCTCTGGTGCTGGCGGTATTCGCAGACCGCGTCGTCAAGGCTGCACTGGCCTACAAGACGTTTCTGATCCTGCCCTACGCAGTGGCGCCGGCGGTGGCGGGTGTGTTGTGGTTGTTCATGTTGGCGCCAAGCGTGGGTGTGGTCTCATTCTGGCTGCGGGCGCTGGGTGTCGAATGGAACCCGTTGCTGAACGGCGGGCACGCCATGACACTGGTGGTTATGGCCGCGGTCTGGAAACAGATCTCCTACAACTTTCTGTTCTTCCTGGCCGGGCTGCAGAGCATCCCGAAATCGCTGATCGAGGCAGCGGCCATCGACGGCGCCCGGCCCTGGCGGCGCTTCTGGACCATCGTGTTTCCCCTGTTGTCGCCGACCACCTTTTTCTTGCTCGTGATCAACATCGTGTACGCCTTCTTCGAAACCTTCGGCATCATCGACGCTGCGACATCGGGCGGCCCGGGCAAGGACACCTCGATCCTGGTCTACAAAGTCTACTACGACGGCTTCAAGGCGATGGACCTTGGAGCGTCGGCGGCGCAGTCGGTGGTATTGATGGTGATTGTCATCGCGCTGACCGTGGTGCAGTTCCGGTTCGTCGAGAAGAAGGTGAACTACTGATATGGTGGAGCGTCGCCCCCTGCTCACGGCCCTCGCCCACCTGATCCTGATCCTGGGCGTGATGGTGGTCGCGTTTCCACTCTACCTCACCTTTGTCGCGTCGTCGCATACGGCTCAGGACATCGTGCAGGCGCCGATGTCCCTGTGGCCGGGTTCGCAACTGGTGGAGAACTTCAGTGCCGGCTGGAACGGCACGCGCACTGGCCAGGGGTCCAAGGCGCCGGTCGGGCAGATGATGTGGGTCAGCCTGGTGTCTGCCATGACCATCGCGGTCGGCAAGATCGCCATCTCGCTACTGTCCGCGTTTGCCATCGTGTATTTCAGGTTTCCGTTCCGGATGTTCTTCTTCTGGGCAATCTTCGTGACGCTGATGCTGCCGGTCGAGGTTCGCATCCTGCCGACCTACAAGGTCGTATCCGATCTCGGCATGCTCAACAGCTACGCCGGGTTGACCATTCCCCTGATCGCATCGGCGACAGCGACCTTCCTGTTTCGCCAGTTCTTCCTGACGGTGCCCGACGAACTGGTGGAGGCGGCACGGGTGGACGGTGCCGGGCCGATGCGTTTTTTCAGGGACGTGCTGGTACCGCTGTCCAGCACCTCGATCGCGGCACTTTTCGTGATCCAGTTCATCTATGGCTGGAACCAGTACCTGTGGCCGCTGCTCGTCACCACAGAGGAGAGCATGTACCCGGTGGTGATCGGCATCAAGCGCATGATCTCAGGCGGCGACGCGCAAACGGAATGGAGCGTCGTGATGGCTACCGCGCTACTCGCCATGATCCCGCCGGCCGTGGTCGTCGTGCTGATGCAGAAGTGGTTTGTCAAAGGCCTGGTGGACACCGAAAAATAGACCGCGGAAAGACCCAATGGCAGCCATACAACTCAAGAACGTCATCAAGCGCTACGGAAGCGGCAAGAACGCCAACCAGGTGATCCACGGCGTCAATGCCGACATCATCGATGGCGAATTCGTCGTGATCGTGGGGCCATCCGGTTGCGGCAAGTCCACGCTGCTGCGGATGGTCGCCGGGCTGGAGGAGATCACCAGCGGCGAGATCTTGATCGGCGCTCGAGTGGTGAACGACCTGGAGCCGGCGGAGCGCGATATCGCCATGGTGTTCCAGAATTACGCCCTGTACCCGCACATGAGTGTGTTCGACAACATGGCCTATGGCCTCAAGATCGCCAAGGTGCCACTGGCTGACATCAAGACCCGGGTCGACAAGGCCGCCAAGATACTGGAGTTGGGCCCCTACCTCGCGCGCAAGCCGCGCGAACTCTCCGGCGGTCAGCGCCAGCGCGTGGCGATGGGCCGGGCCATCGTGCGCCAGCCGCAGGTGTTCCTGTTCGACGAACCCCTGAGCAACCTCGACGCCAAGCTGCGGGCCCAGACACGGCTCGAGATCCAGAAACTGCACCGGGAACTCGGCATCACCTCGCTGTTTGTCACCCACGACCAGGTCGAGGCGATGACGCTGGCGCAACGCATGATCGTCATGAATGCCGGTGTGATGGAGCAGTTCGGAACACCGGAGGAGGTCTACACCCGTCCTGCCACCACCTTTGTCGCCAGTTTCATCGGCTCGCCGCCGATGAATCTGCTGCGCAATGCGCCCGACGCCAGATCAGGCACCATCGTCGGCATCCGGCCCGAACACCTCGATATCACCGCCACCGGCTGGGGCTTGCGCGTGGAGGCGGTCGAGATGCTGGGGGCCGAGCGGCTGGTATACGGACGCTGGTCGCACGGCGCCGGCGACGAAATGGTGATCCTTCGGACCGAGGAGTCGCACGCCGTGCCGGCACTGGGTGCCACCATTTATGTCACGCC
>JANOUM010000980.1:0-1683 GCA_031416855.1 Rhodoferax sp.
ACTTCGGCGCGCCCGCAGTGGACATCGACAAGCTGCGTGGCCACAAGGACAAGGTGGTCGGCAAACTCACCGGTGGACTGGCCGCCATGGCCAAGATGCGCAAGGTCACCACGGTGCGCGGTTACGGCGCGTTCGTCGGTCCCCACCATCTGGAGGTGGAAGAAACCAGCGGCACGGCGCAGGACAAGACTGGCGGCAAGAAGGTGATCGGGTTCAAGAACTGCATCATCGCCGCCGGCAGCCAGGCCATGCGCCTGCCGTTCATGCCAGACGACCCGCGTGTCGTCGACAGCACCGGTGCACTGGCCCTCAAGGAGGTGCCCAAACGCATGCTGATCCTGGGTGGCGGCATTATCGGCCTGGAGATGGGCACGGTCTACAGCACCCTGGGCGCGCGCCTGGACGTGGTGGAGATGCTCGATGGCCTGATGCAGGGCGCGGACCGCGACCTGGTGAAGGTGTGGCAGAAGATGAACGCCAAGCGGTTCGACAACATCATGCTCAAGACCAGGACGGTGGGTGCCAAGTCCACAGCGGCAGGTATCGAGGTGACGTTTGCCGCAGCCGAGGAGGGCGGTACCGCCCCGGCGCCGCAGACCTACGACCTGGTGCTGCAGGCAGTGGGCCGTTCGCCCAACGGCAAGAAGATCGCCGCTGACAAGGCCGGCGTGGCCGTGAGCGACCGCGGTTTCATCGGCGTGGACGTTCAGATGCGTACCAACGTGCCGCACATCTTTGCCATCGGCGACATCGTGGGCCAGCCGATGCTGGCGCACAAGGCCGTGCACGAAGCGCATGTGGCGGCCGAGGTGGTTGCCGGCGAACTGCAGGGCAACCAGGAGCTGGCCCGCGCCGCGTTCAACGCACGGGTGATCCCGAGCGTCGCGTACACCGACCCCGAGGTGGCATGGGTCGGGCTGACCGAGGACCAGGCCAAGGCGCAGGGTATCAAGGTCAAGAAGGGGCTGTTCCCGTGGACGGCGTCCGGCCGCGCAATTGCGAACGGGCGCGATGAAGGTTTCACCAAATTGTTGTTTGACGACAGCCCCGAGGCGCACGGCCACGGCAAGATCCTCGGTGGCGGCATCGTGGGTACCCATGCCGGCGACATGATCGGCGAGATCGCGCTGGCGATCGAGATGGGGGCCGATGCGGTGGACATCGGCAAGACGATTCATCCTCATCCGACCTTGGGTGAGTCGATCGGAATGGCGGCGGAGGTGGCGCACGGGAGTTGCACGGATCTCCCGCCGGCACGCAAGTGAAGCAGGCGGCAGTGTCACGCATGGCACAACGCCGGCCAGGCGCCTTGCGGGTGCTCCCTACAATATCGGCGTGCAATGCAATTTTTTTGTCATCCTGACACGGACGCTTGTTCGTCACACTGATCTTGGCTGACAAGCCCAGTGAGCCCAAGACGCGGATGGTGGCCAGTGCCGCACTGCCAGCCGAGCCGAGCCCCGAGCGCCGACGCAGCACCAAGCCGCCCAAGCCGCTTGCGCGCAAGGCCCGCCCATCCTTGTTCCAGTGGATATTCGGTAGCAAGATGGCGTCGCTGGACGCATTGCCGCATTCGTCCTTCAGTCACACGCCGCTCGGGATCCGGTCATTTGTCACCGCCGGGCACGGGTCGCCGACGGTGGTTTTCGAGTCGGGGCTGGGGCACGGCAAACGGATCTGGGG
>JANOUM010000981.1:0-16190 GCA_031416855.1 Rhodoferax sp.
TCGCTCAGGATGTCACCGAACAGATTGCTGGCCACGACCACGTCGAAATGATCGGGGCGCTGCACAAAGTGCGCGGTCAGGATGTCGATATGGAACTTGTCCACGCGCACGTCGGGGTAGTTCGCCGCCATCGCCGCGACACGTTCATCCCAGTAGGGCATGGTGATAGCGATGCCATTGGACTTGGTCGCACTGGTCAGATGCTTCTTGGGCCGTGAGCGCGCCAGTTCGAACGCGAACTTCAGCACCCGGTCGACGCCGATACGGGACATCACCGTCTCCTGCATCACGATCTCGCGCGCGGTGCCCGGGTACATCCGGCCGCCGATACTGGAGTATTCGCCCTCGGTGTTTTCGCGCACGATGAACATGTCGATCTCGCCGGGCTCACGGCGGCTGCCGTCTCGGCGAACGACCGGCGCGATGATGCCAGGCATCAGCCGGGCCGGGCGCAGGTTGACGTACTGGTCGAACTCGCGCCGGAACAACAACAGGGAGCCCCACAAGGACACATGATCGGGGATTTTTTCCGGCCAACCGACCGCGCCGAAGTAGATGGCGTCGTGACCGCCGATCAGGTCCTTCCAGTTGTCGGGCAGCATCTTGCCATGGCGCTCGCAATAGTCCCAGCTGGAGAAATCGAAATGATCAAACTGCAGGCCGATTCCAAACCTGTCTGCAGCAGCCTCCATTGCGCGCAGGCCTTCGGGCATGACTTCCTTGCCGATGCCATCCCCGGCTATTACCGCGATCCGCTTGTTTCCCATGACAGCTTCCTCATTCATCGTCTGTTGATATCCATGCGGCGACGGCACATGCCCGGCCGCGACGCACCTCATTTTGCCGGGCGAAGGACCAGGTTGACCGCGAAAGCGGTCATTACCGTGCCCAGCAGTGTGGTGCCAGTGATCGGCTCGTCGAACAACAACCAGGCCATCACGGCGGTGCACGGCGGCACCATGTAGAGCAAGCTAGTCACCGCCGTGGCGGCGCCGCGCTGGATCAGCAGGTACAACAGCGAACTCCCGCCCAAGGTCAACGCCAGCACCGACCACGCCATGGCGCCGGCCAACTCGGCACCCCAGCGCATCGGCTCCGCCTCCAGCAGCGCAAGCGGCAACGTGGCGCACAGGGCCGCGCCGAGTTGCACCACGTTGGCCGAACGCACGTCGCATGACGTTACATGGCGTTTCTGGTACAGCGTGCCTACGGTCATCGACAGCAGCGCGACGACGATCAGTGTCAGGTTGGCAGAGTCCACGTGATCGGATGGAAGGCTCTGCCCGAACTTGCGTGACACCACCAGTGCCAGCCCGGCAAACCCCAGCGCCAGCCCCAGCCACTGCCGGCGGCTCACCTGACCACCGGTCGAACTCAGCCAGACGGCCGTAAGCACCGGCTGCAGCCCCACGATCAACGCCGACAGGCCGGAGCCCATGCCGCCTTTCACCGCCGCCCACACCCCGCCCAGATAACCCGCGTGCATCAGCACGCCGCTGACGCACAGGTGGAACCACTGCTGCCGGCCGGTCGGCCATCGCACGCCGGCCAGCCAGATCCAAGGCAGGAAGCACAGAATGGACAGTGCGAAACGCACCGCCAGGAAGCTGAACGGTGGTGCATGGGGCATGCCGTAGCGCGCAACGATGAAACCGGTGCTCCAGATCAGCACAAACACCACCGGCATGGCGCCGACCCAGACCCCCTCGCCACGCCCCTGGCTCACCGGCCAAACCCCAGCCAGCACAATGCCTCCGCGGCGCCCGCGCGCAGACCTGCCGCGCTCATTTGACGCGCGCCCGTATCTCCGGTATCGCCTTTTGCAAGTAATAGACCATCGACACCGCGGTCAGCAATGCGGCGATCCAGATCAGAACCGTACCCCAGAGGTGGGTATCTACCACGCCGAACAGCAGGCCGTCGAACAGCAGGAACGGAATTGCCACCATCTGCCCGACCGTCTTGAGCTTGCCGATCATGTGCACCGCCACGCTGCGCGCGGCACCGATCTGGGCCATCCATTCGCGCAGGGCTGAAATCGCAATCTCGCGGCCGATGATGATCAGGCCCACGAACACATCGGCGCGGTTCAGGTGCACCAGCACCAGCAGCGAGGCGCACACCAGGAATTTGTCGGCGACCGGATCCAGAAAGGCGCCGAACGAGGAGGTCTGGTTGAGTTTGCGTGCCAGGTAGCCATCGAGCCAGTCGGTGGCAGCGAACAGCACGAACATCACCGTGGCGATCAGGTTCTTGTCCGCCAGCCGGGCCATGGAGTCCGGCAGGTAGAACACACCGACGATCAACGGGATGGCGACAATGCGCGTCCACGTCATGATGGTGGGGATAGTCAGGAACACCGGACGATTGTGGCACGCCACCATCCGTGCACCGTGCCCGAAACAGCCTTATGGCATTAATGCAACGCGCGGTAGATGTCCTCGGCCAGCTCGCGAGAAATGCCATCGACCGTCGCCAGGTCGTCCGCACTGGCCAGGCCGACCCCGCGCACGCCGCCGAAACGCTGCAACAGGCGGGCGCGACGCTTCGGCCCGACCCCGGGGATCTCCTCCAGCTGCCCGCCGCCCACCCGCACCCGGGCGCGCTTGGCGCGCATGCCGGTGATGGCGAACCGGTGCGCCTCGTCGCGCACCTGGGCTACCAGCATCAGCGCCGCGGAATCCTTGCCCAGATAGACCTTTTCGCGCCCGTCAGCGAACACCAGTTCCTCCAGACCGACCTTGCGGCCCTCGCCCTTCTCGACTCCGACGATCAGGGACAGGTCCAGGCCCAGCGTGGTAAACACCTCCCGCGCCATGGCCACCTGCCCCTTTCCGCCGTCGACCAGCACTAGATCCGGCAGCCGTCCCGTGGCGGTGGCCGTGGTCCGGCCGAGCGCCCCGCCGGATTCGCGCAGGGCCTCGGCCAACTTGCTGTAGCGCCGGGTCAACACCTGACGCATGGCGGCGTAATCGTCGCCCGGAGTGATGCCCTCTATCGTGTAGCGGCGGTACTCGGCCGATTGCATGCGGTGGTTCTGAAATACCACGCACGAGGCCTGCGTGGCCTCGCCGGAAGTGTGCGAAATGTCGAAGCACTCGACACGCAACGCGTCGTGGTCGTCCACCGCCAGGTCGAGCGCCTGCACCAGCGCCCGCGTGCGGGCCTGCTGCGAGCCTTCCTCGGCCAGCAGGCGCGCGAGCTGCAGATTGGCGTTGGTCTGTGCCATCTCCAGCCAGATGCGACGCTGTTCCCGGGGCTGGTGCACCACACTGATCTTGACGCCGATCTGCGCTGACAGGGCGTCGACCAGCGCGGTCCGCACGGGTGCGCCGGTCACCAGCGACGGCGGCACGGGCACGTCGAGGTAGTGTTGTGCCACAAATGCCTCCAGCACCCGCGCCTCGATCGACAACTGCTGCGCTACCGGTCCCTCGTCCTCATCGAGCATGCCCACCGCGTCCTCGACATGCGCCGGGAAATACGGTCGGTCGCCCAGATGGCGGCCGCCTCTGACCATGGCCAGGTTCACGCAGGCGCGCCCGCCTTCCACCTTGACCGCCAGGATGTCCACATCGCGGTCGGACACGTTGTCCACCGACTGCTGGTGCAGCACGTTGGACAGGGCTGCCACCTGGTCGCGCAGCTCGGCGGCCTGTTCGAACTCGAGCCGTTCCGCGTGAGCGAGCATGCGCGACTCCAGCAACTCAAGCACTTGATCCGCGTCACCGCGCAGGAAGCGCTCGGCGTTCGCGACGTCCCGGGCATAGGACTCCTGCGAGACATGCTCGACACAGGGGGCCGAACAGCGTCTGATCTGGTACAGCAGGCAAGGACGCGACCGGTTGCTGAACACCGCGTCCTCGCAGGTGCGCAGGCGGAACAGCTTTTGCATCAGCAAGATCGCCTCCTTGACCGCCCACGCGCTGGGATAGGGACCGTAGTAGCGGTGTTTTTTTTCGACCGCGCCACGGTAATACGACACCCGGGGAAAACCGCCCGCCGCGGGTCGGTGCAACTGCACGGCCGGCTCCGTCGCCTGGGCCCGGCGCAGCCGCTCGCCGGCGGAATCGGCCGGACCGCTGAGCCTGAGGTAGGGATAACTCTTGTCGTCGCGAAACAGGATGTTGTATTTCGGGGCGAGCGTCTTGATCAGGTTGTTTTCCAGCAGCAGCGCTTCCGCTTCCGAGCGCACCACGGTGGTCTGCATCGATGCGATGCGCCCCACCATATGGCCGATGCGGGTGCCGCCGTGCTGATTGCGGAAATAGCTGGCCACGCGCTTCTTCAGGCTGATTGCCTTGCCCACATAGAGCACGGCCCCCTGCGCATCGAAAAACCGGTAGACGCCAGGCAGCGACGGCAGTGCTGCGACTTCGGACAGCAGTTGCGCAGCGTGGCCGCCGGCCGGGTCTGGCACCGGGTCGGTGTCCTGGCTGGTGTTGTGGGGTGATTTCGGCCGGGCCGGGTCGGGACGCATTGTCATACCGCCTATTGTGGACAATCCCGCTGGTGAAAATCACGCGCTGCTGGGACATTTTCTGCAAGGTCATCGACAACTTTGGCGACATCGGTGTGAGCTGGCGGCTGGCGGCCGACCTCGGCGCGCTGGGGCACACGGTGCGCCTGTGGGTCGACGATGCTGCAGCCCTGCGCTGGATGGCGCCCGACGCAATGGCGGGTGGCCAAGCCGGCGTGCGTGTGCTGACCTGGGCCCAATCGAGTGACTCTGGGGTGCTGGCCGACCTGGCACCGGCCGACGTATGGATAGAGGCATTTGGCTGCGCGCTGGAACCAGCAATGGTGGCCGATCGATTTGTCACAGCGGCCAACGCTCCCGCGCGCCATCCGGCGCTGGTCTGGATCAACCTCGAGTACTTGTCGGCCGAGCCCTTTGCCGCCAGCGCACATGGCCTGCCCTCCCCGATCCTGTACGGGCCGGCAAGCGGCCACACGCGCTGGTTCTTCTACCCCGGCTTCGGCGAATTGACCGGCGGCCTGATCCGGGAGCACGGCCTCGAACAGCGCCGCGCCGCCTTCGACCGGGCCAGTTGGCTATCCGACCAGGGGATCACGTGGGCCGGCGAGCAGCTGGTCAGTCTGTTTTGTTACGAACCGGCGGCGTTGCCACAATTGCTGACGCACTTCCAGCGCGGCCCGGCACCCACGCTGTTGCTGGTGACGCCGGGCCGGGCTGCCAATGCAGTACGGCAGCATGCGGAGCCAGACCTGCCAGCCCGGCCAGGCGCGACCCGGCACCGGCACGGCGCACTCTCGGTGGTCTACCTGCCGAGCCTGACCCAGACCGACTTCGACCATCTGCTGTGGGCCTGCGACCTGAATTTCGTGCGGGGAGAGGATTCGCTGGTGCGGGCCTTGTGGGCCGACCGCCCTTTCGTCTGGCAGATCTACCCGCAGCACGACGGGGCGCACCACGCCAAGCTGCACGCACTGCTCGACGCCCTGCAGGCGCCACCGGACTGGAGGCGCTTTCACCAGGCCTGGAACGGCATGGACGCCGGGCCGTTGCCGGCACCGCAAACGGCTGCCTGGTCGGCAGCGGTACACAAGGCCCGACGCGTGCTGGCCGGACAGAGTGCCCTGACGACGCGCCTGGTCGAGTTTGTGGACAAGGTTGCCGAGGCTGGGCAAAAGGGGCCGAAAGGTCGCTAAAATTCAAGGCTTTGCGGAAATTTTCCGGCTCTCGCAGCCACCCCGCTGTCCACCACCGCAGGCACGGGCATCCAGCTGTGTTGAACCCGTCGACGCAACCCTGCCCCCGCAATTACTGGGAATACACAATGAAAATCGCTCAAGAAATCCGCGCCGGCAACGTGATCATGCACGGCAAGGATCCGATGGTCGTGCTCAAGACCGAATACAGTCGTGGCGGCCGCAATTCGGCCACGGTACGCATGAAGCTCAAGAGCCTGTTGAACAACTTCGGCACCGAAGTGGTCTTCAAGGCCGACGACAAGATGGACCAGGTGATTTTGGACAAGAAGGAATGCACCTATTCCTACTTTTCCGACCCGATGTACGTGTGCATGGACCAGGAGTTCAACCAGTACGAGGTCGAATCCGAGAACATGGGCGAC
This sequence comes from Rhodoferax sp., assembly GCA_031416855.1. Taxonomy (GTDB): domain Bacteria; phylum Pseudomonadota; class Gammaproteobacteria; order Burkholderiales; family Burkholderiaceae_C; genus CAISIP01. The sequence goes on from JANOUM010000981.1 coordinate 6,099, forward strand.
ACGCTGAACTACCTCGAAGACGGCATGCCCCTGGAAGTTGTCTTCTACGATGGCAAGGCGATCTCGGTCGAACTGCCCACCAGCGTCGAGCGTGAAATCACCTGGACCGAACCGGCCGTCAAGGGCGACACCTCGGGCAAGGTGCTCAAGCCGGCCAAGATTGCCACCGGTTTCGAAATCGGCGTGCCGATCTTCGTCGCCCAGGGCGACAAGGTCGAGATCGACACCCGCACCGGCGAGTATCGTCGGCGCGTCTGAGCGGGTACCGCGCCCGATCAAGGCTCCCAAGGGAGCCTTTTCTTTTCGTCGCGTCCACCGTTGGCGAGCCACTCCATGGATTTTGACTTCACTCAAGTCAGCGTCCCGTTTCACATGCGACCCGGCCTGGCGCGGCTGGCGCCGGACGCACGCCATCTGACGCCCCTGCGGCCTGGCTCGGTACTGTATGCAGAGAAACTGGCCACCCTGCGCCAGAGCGACACGCGCCAGGCCATGCCGGGCTTCGATCCTGCCGACGTGCTCGCCGCGGTCCGCGCGCAGGCATTGAAGGACGGGGTCACCGCAGGCGACGCCGACTCGCTGCCGCTTGAACTCCAGGTCGAGGAAGACCTGGTGCTGCTAGACACGGTCACGACGAGGGTGCCCTGGATGTGTGTCAGCGTCCCAAGCCGCTGGGCCCCGGAAGAAAAAATTGGTCTGTCACTGGCCAGCATCCACCATCCGGTGGCCGACGGCGAGGCACTGGCCGCCGCACTGCCGCATCTGATCCGGGCATTGGGCCACGGCGCCCGGTGGGAGCGATTTGTATGGACCGTAAGCGCCTCGCCACTATTCGACCAGCATCCGCGGCGCCAGGCCCTGGTGCCCTGGCCCGATGAGGCGAATCCAGCGCTGCTGGCCGCCTGCTGCTTCCTGCGGGCCGAACGCCAGACCTTCTTTCCCCTGTGCGATGCACACGGCCGGCCGCGCCCGCAGGTCGTCTTCACGATTCGCGTGATGATGGAGCCCCTGGTGACCGCCGTGCGCATCGCGCGGGATGCCCGCACCCTGCACGACTCCATCGCGTCGATGAGCAAGGCAGTGCTGGACTACAAGGGCCTGAGCCCGGTCCGCGACCGGCTGCTGCGGTGGCTGGCCGACCGCGCCGCAGCCCAGCCGCAAGTCCCCGTCGATCCGGTGTAGGCTTCGGGCATGGCCCCCACCGCCACAACTGCGGCAGATCCATCTCCGAGTAGCCTGGCGCTGCGCCGAGTCGGCATCGACTCCCACCGCGAAAAAGTTCTCGGGGCGACGACAATACCTGGGCGGATGGCCGAACCAGCGTCAGGAAGTCCAGACAAAATGCAAGCTCAGCGCCAGTGCCACGATGGCCAGCATGAAATTGAGCCAGACACCGATGTTGGTCCAGTAGCCGCGCGGAATCTCCTTCTCGCCCAGACCGCGCACGGTGGTGCGGAACTGCAGGGCCGACACCACCGACACCGCGGCCCCCATCAGCAGTAGCGCTACACCGAGCCAGAGTGAAAACCCCCGCTGCGACACGGACAGCGGCTGGGCCGTGACCATTTGCAGGAACAGGCCGAAACGCTCCACCACGAACCCAAAACCCATCAGCGCGATGGCCGTGCGTTGCCAGGCCAGCAAGGTCCGCTCGGCGGCAAACAGAACCCGGGGATCATCAAGGTAGGACATGGTCGGGCGCATTGTAGGGTTGCCGGATGTGGCGCGTTTTCCCACACAATCGCCACCATGGACAAAATACACAACCTGACCGAACGCCGGCTCGCCGATGCCTGGGCCGAATTGCAGACCTACGCTGACCAAGGCAATCCCCTGCAGGCCGATGCCTACCGGCTGGCTTTCGCCGACCCCGAGTTCCTGCTGCGTCGCGAGACGCGGGGCATCCGGTTCCAGCTCGAGCTGCTCAAGCCCGACCTGGACCAGGCCGAATTGGGCATCGAAAACACCGTCGTGGTATTTGGCAGCGCCCGCTTTCCGTCGCCCGAGACAGCCCGCAAGGAACTTGCCGAGGCCGAGCGACAGTCCACCCCGCAGGCGCTGGCCCTTGCGCAGCGCCGCATGCGCAATGCCCACTACTACGACCAGGCACGGCTGTTCGGGCAACTGGTAGCCGGCTACAGCGCCGGCAAGCCGCCGGCGGAGCAGATGTTTGTGGCCACCGGCGGTGGCCCGGGCATCATGGAAGCCGCCAACCGCGGAGCGCATGAGCTGGGAGCGCCCACGGTCGGCCTGAACATCGCCTTGCCCCATGAGCAGCAGGCCAATCCGTACGTGACGCCGTCGCTGAGTTTCAAGTTCCACTACTTCGCCTTGCGCAAGATGCACTTCATGATGCGCGCCAAGGCGCTGGTGGCTTTTCCAGGGGGCTTCGGCACACTCGACGAATTGTTCGAGGTCATCACCCTGGTGCAGACCGGCAAGGCCAAGCCGGTGCCCATCGTCCTGTTCGGCAGCGACTACTGGAAGCGCCTGCTCGATCTGGACGTGCTGCTGGAGGAAGGTGCCATCTCGCCAGAAGACCTGGACCTGTTCACCTATGCGGACGACCCGGGCACGGCCTGGGAAGCGATCCGGTCGTTCTACAACCTGCCGTCGGGCCCGGGCTGAGATCGGTGCTGGCCCGGCGGGCGCAACAACCAGGCGGGCCGCGCGCCCGCCGCCACAGCGGCGCCCACCGCCCAGAACACCACGGAAACGCCGACCACGGTGCCGATCGTGCCAAACAATACCGGCATCAGCACACTGGACGCGTGGATTGCCATCAGACGCAGCCCCAGGGCCTCGCCATGGCGAGCCGGCGGCGTGACCTGGTGCAGGGTGCTCATCACCATGGGCTGGACCACCCCCAGCGCCAGGCCCAGCACGACCGAGCAGGCCCCCATGGATGCGGGTACCTGCATGAACGGGTAGGTGGCGAACACGACTGCAGACAGCAGCATCGCGACAGTCAGCACCACGTGCTCCTTCAAGTGCGACGCGAAAACCGGCAGCAACACCCGCACCACCGCAGCGGCGATGGCGAACGCACCCAGGATGGCACCGATCACCGAGGCGCTGAAGCCGCGTTCATGGCCCAGCACCGGCACCACGAAGGCATGCACATCCCAGCAGGAGGCCATGCACCAGTTGATGAGCATCAGGCGCCGCATCATGGGCTCTGCCAGCAGATCCCAGGCGCGTGTCGGGGCCGTACCGACGGCTGGCAGGATCGGCTGCAAGTCGGTCACCGGGCGTATCCAGTACCAGGTGGCCAGCGGCAACAGGGCCATCACACCGAAGGCGACGCGGTAACCGATGTTGTCCCCGGCCTGGGAACCGGCGAAGTCGATCAATACGCCCGCGACGAACGGCCCGATGAAATTAGATACCGCCGGGCCGATCGCAAGCCAGCTGAACACCCGTTTCAAATCCGTCGCGCCCTCGGCCGCGCGCCCGACATGGCGCTGCAGCGCGATGGACGCGGCACCGGTGGCCCCGCCTGTCAGCAGCGCCGTGGCGCACAACACAGGGAACACCGGGAACAACACGGCCAGGCCGGTTCCCAGCATCGACACGATCACCGCCAGCGCCACGGGTCGGCGCATGCCATGCCGGTCCGCGTAGCGGCCTGAGGGCAAAGCCAGAAAAACCTGGGCCAGCGAGAACAGTGCCAGCAGCACCCCGACGGACCATGCGCTGTAGCCGTCACGAAGCGCGAGCAGCGGCGACGCCATGCGCACGCCCGCCATGCAGGCGTGCAGGCAGATATGCCCCGCTATCAGTCGCGCAAGCACCCTAGACTTCATCCGGCTCCCGGTCGACATCGCGCTGCGCGGGAATCAGTGCCTGCGTCTGCGCCTCCGGCAAAGCCTCCACCTGTTTCAGGGCCCGGCCCATGGCCCGGCTGCGGGTGTGGGCCGAATCGAGCGTCTTGAGCACGGTTTCGGTCTGCGACTTCACCCTGGCCAGCACCTCGCCGAATTTGCCGAATTCTGTCTTGACGGCGCCCAACACAAGCCAGACTTCGCTTGCCCGGTGTTCGAGCGCCAGGGTGCGGAAGCCCATCTGCAGCGAACTCAGCATAGCCAGCAGCGTGGTCGGGCCCGCCAGCGTGACGCGATGCTCACGCTGCAATCCTTCCATCAGGCCAGGGCGGCGCAACACCTCGGCATACAGCCCCTCGGTGGGCAGGAACAACACGGCAAAATCGGTGGTGTGCGGCGGCTCCAGGTATTTTTCGCACATGGACCTGGCCTCGAGCCGGATGCGCGCCTCCAGCGCCTTGCCGGCCGATTCGGCCGCAGTCGCATCTGCCCGGCCCTGGGCATCGAGCAGGCGTTCGTAGTCCTCATTGGGGAACTTCGCGTCGATCGGCAGCCACAATGGTTCGCCATTGTCCGCACGCCCGGGCAGCCGGATCGCGAAATCCACCAGGTTCTTGCTTCCCGGGCGGGTGGCGACCTGTGCCGCGTACTGGTCCGGCACAAAGACCTGTTCCAGCAGCGCGCCGAGCTGCGCCTCACCAAACATGCCACGGGTTTTCACGTTGGTCAGCAGATGTTTGAGGTCGCCCACGCCTTGCGCCAATGTCTGCATTTCGCCCAGACCCTTGTGAACCTGCTCGAGCCGGTCTGCGACCTGCTTGAAGCTCTCGCCCAGGCGGGTCTGCAGCGTGGCCTGCAGTTTCTCGTCCACCGTGGCCCGCATCTCATCGAGCTTGGTCGAATTGCTCGCCTGCAATTGCGCCAGTTGCGCCTCGAGCGTCTGGCGTACCTCCATCATGCGTCGCGCGTTGGCTTCGCTCAGGCTCTGCAACTGCGTGTGCAGGGTGTCGGTCAGTGTCTGCTGGAGCAGCGCGAGCTGCTGTCCGAAGGCGTCGATCTGCGCGTTCTGCGTGCGCGTGGCCTCGGCACCCTGCGTAAGCAGGATCTGCTGGAACACCGCCAGGGTCTGGGTCAGTTCCTGGCGCACGCCGCGGGACGAGCCGTCAATCTCCCGGCGCAACTCGCGCTCCAGCGTGTCGATTCGAGGGCTGCTGCTGCGCACCGCCTCGAGGAGTTCGGCACGTGCAGCGTCGATGCTGCGCACCAGTTGCGGGTCGGCCCTTCGGGTGGCCAGCCAGAACCCGATTACCACCAGGGCGACCAGCAGCCCGGGCAGTGCCCACCACCAGGCCGTGTTCACCCGGGTCGTCTCCGCAGAGTTGCCGCGGGGTTCAGCGCGGTCAGCGCTTCGCCGCGCGTGAGGTAGCCGATCAAGTTGTCCGCCGCCAGGTCCGCCATGGCCAGGCGTGTGGGCACGGACGCGCTGGCAATATGCGGCGTGAGCACCACGCGCGGCAGATCCAGCAGGCCCGGATGCACCGCCGGCTCGCCTTCGAAAACGTCCAGCCCGGCCCCGGCGAGGCGGCCGTCCCGAAGCGCCTGGGCCAGCGCGTCGTCGTCGACGATACCGCCGCGCGCGATGTTGACCAGGGTGGCCGTGGGTTTCATGCGCGCCAACTCTGCCGCGCCGATGCAGTGATGGGATTCGGCCGAATACGGCAGCACCAGCACCAGGTGGTCCGCTGCGGCAAGGAGTTCGTCTTTCTCGACATACCGTGCGCCGCAAGCGGCCTCGGTCGCCGGGTCGAGCCGGGAACGGTTGTGGTAGATAACCTGCATGCCGAATCCGTGCGCGCCACGGCGTGCGATCCCCTGGCCAATCCGGCCCATCCCCAGGATCCCGAGCGTGGCACCATGGATGTCGGTGCCGGCGAACAAGTCGTAGCGCCAGCGCGTCCACTTGCCTGCCCGCAAGAAGTGTTCGCTCTCGCATACCCGCCGGGCGGTCGCCATCAGCAGCGCAAAACCGAAATCGGCTGTCGTCTCGGTCAATACGCCCGGAGCGTTGGTGGCCAACACGCCACGGGCAGTCATCGCATCAAGGTCGAAATTGTTGTAACCGACGGCCATGTTGGCGCAGATCTGCAGCGTCGGGCAGGCCTGCAGCAAATCACCATCGACACGTTCGCTGGCGGTGCAGAACAAACCGATCCGGCCCTGCAGCTTCGCGGTCAGTTCGGCCACACTCCACGGTTTGTCGTCCTGGTTGGACAACACGTCGAAATACTGCGCCAGCCGCTCCACGACCCGCGGAAAGACCGCGCGCGCAATCAGGATACCGGGTTTGTCCATGTGCTTGTCCTCTGGCCGTCGCCGCCACGCCGAGCCCCGTGCATCACGCCGCTTGCGGAATCTCGAACACCTGGCGCAGGTAACCCATGTACCGCTCGTCATCACACATGTTCTTGGACGGTGTGTCGGACAGCTTGGCCACCGGCTGTCCGTTGCATCGAACCATCTTGATGACGATCTGCAGCGGCTCGTAACCCAGGTCATTGGTGAGGTTGGTGCCAATGCCGAATGCGAGCTGGCACCGTCCACGAAACTGCCGGTACAACTCGATGGTGCGCGGCACGGTGAGCCCGTCACTGAAGATCAGCGTCTTGGTACGCGGGTCGACCCGGTTTTTTACATAGTGTGCCAGCATGCGCTCGCCCCAGGAGAACGGGTCGCCGCTGTCGTGGCGGGCGCCATCGAAAAGTTTGCAGAAGTACATGTCGAAATCGCGCAGGAAGGCGTCGATGCCGTACACATCACTCAAGGCGATGCCCAGGTCGCCCCGATACTCCTTGGCCCATGACTCGAAGCCATAGATCTGGCTGTCGCGCAGGCGCGGGCCGAGCGCCTGACACGCCTGCAGGTACTCGTGCGCCATCGTCCCCAAGGGCGTCAGTCCGAGCCTCATGGCGAACAGCACATTGCTGGTGCCCGCCAATTGGCCGGACGTGCCAGCCGCATTGCCAGGGCTCTGCGCCGTACCCAGGCGAACCGACAATACGCGCAGCACCTCCTCGTGCCACGCCTGGCTGAACCTGCGCCGCGTGCCGTAGTCGGCAATCTTGATGTCGCCCAGGCCCTCTTCTCGCAGTTGGCCGATCTTGACGTCCAGTCGGCGGCGCCCCTCCACCAAGTCGGGCAACTTGTGGGTGTTGCGGAAATAGACCTCGTTGACGATCGCCAGCACCGGGATCTCGAACAGGATGGTGTGCAGCCACGGCCCCTGAATCCGGATGTCGATCTCACCAGTCGGCAACGCGCTGACCGTGATGTACTTTTCGTTGAGATGGAACAGGCCCAGGAAGTCGACGAAATCGCTCTTGATGAAACGCATCGAGCGCAGGTACATCAATTCGGCATCTTGAAAATGCAGGCTGCACAGGGAGCGGATTTCGTCCCGGATTTCGTCCACAAAGGGGGCGAGGTCGAAGCTGGGCGAGCCGGGCTTCACCGAGGTTCTTGCGTTGCGGCAGTTAAAGCGGTATTCGACCTGGGCACCCGGAAACTGGTGCAACACCACCTGCATCATCGTGAACTTGTACAGGTCGGTGTCGAGGAGACTGGTGATGATCATGTTCGGAAGTCCAGCGCGCGGGCCGTTCGCCAGATGGCATGCCGCAGTGTAAGGGAAGCCCCAAAAGCACCAGCGGGCGCAGCGCCGTGTGGCACGCCGGATCGCCATTCAAGCGTCGACCTCCCCGCCCCGGCGGCCATGCCATGACAGCGACGCCTTTGTGGGGTATCCCGGAGGACACGCTCCCGTGACACCGCTGTGGCAACGGCCGCCTGGTGAATCGGGTTAGGATTTCGCCTCTAAATTGGTGCGACGCAGCAAAAAATGCTTGCCTGAATGCGGGATAACCCTATAATTTTCAACATGCTGCGCTGCAACATATCCTTGAACAAATACAAGGTTGCCGGGGCAGTTACTCGTTCTGTCCTCAACCACTCTTTGGAGAATTTTCTATGCTGACCGTCGAACAAGTCATGGCCTCGCACAAAGCCAATATCGAAACCCTGATGGGACTCACCAGCAAGGCATTTGAAGGCGTCGAGAAGATCGTCGAATTGAACCTGACTGCGTCCAAGGCAGCCCTGTCCGAAATGGGCGACCATGCGAAGGCTGTGCTCAGCGTCAAGGATGCCCAGGAACTGCTGGCACTCCAGTCGACCCTGATGCAACCACTGGCCGAGAAGACCGCCGCCTACAGCCGCCATCTGTATGACATCGCCGCTGGCTCGAGCGCCGAGTTTGGCAAGGCCGTCGAAGACCAAACCGCCGATGCTCAGAAGAAGTTCATGGGTTTGGTCGATACCGCCGCCAAGAACGCGCCAGCCGGCTCTGAAACCGCCGTCGCCGTCATGAAGAGTGCTGTGGCTGCCGCCAATAACGCGCTGGAATCGGTACAGAAGGCTGTCAAGCAAGCCACTGAAGTCGCCGAAAGCAACTTCAACTCGGTGGCTGCCAATGCTGTCAACGCGACGAAAACGGCCACCAAGAAGCGCTGAAATGTGACGATTTCCCGAAGTTTGTGGAGTGAATGCGGTTTTATCCCACTGACTCTGTACAGCAAGGGAAAACCCTGACATACTCCCAGCAACCAATCAGATTCCAGTTTGTCCGGTTGTCTCCTCGGGTCCTTTCGTAACCTACAGGTTCAGGGATCCCTTCAAGGCCTTGTCGCAAGACGAGGCCTTTTTTTTGGTGCCACCGAATTGCCTGCCCGCGGCATCACGCCGTACGCTGGTAAAAATGGTAGTTGCGGGCCACCACCTGCCCGGGCAGCGGCAGTCGAGTCAAGCCGTCGAGATCGATCAACTGGTCGCAGGCCAGGTAAGCGTCACGGGCCAGGATGGCCAGCCACGAGGGGGCCAGATCGGCCGCGAGGCGTGCCGACGCGACGCGATTCGCGCTGCCCACGTCGGCATGGATGAATACGGCCTGCAACTGCCCCTCCAGTTCATAGGCAGGGATGCTGGCGCGAAAATCCCCCAGTCGAATCAACTCGGGTTGCGGAACGCAGTCTGGATGGGCGGCCACTTCGCGGTCGAACACGAAGATCTCCCGCTGCGGAAACCGTAGGCGCAGATGGTCGTAGGTCCGTCCATTGCCAAGACCAACTTCAAGCACCGGCCCGGCGCGGCCCCGCACGCGCCGCGCCGCCTCGTCGATGCAGGCCCGTTGGGCCTGCATGCGCAAGATGAACTCATCGAGGCGGCTCATGGCATCGGGCCCTTCACAGTGGGTGTTGGCGAAACGCGCCAACCGGCTTTGGCCGATTATCGGCTGGGGTGCGGCAGGTAGCATTTCCTGGTGGCCGACACGGAGCAACCTGCTGCAGGGCCGCCTGACGCCTGCGCACAGCGCCCGGCCAGCGCCGCAACACCCCCGCCACAAGGTCCCGGACGATCCTCAGGCCGACGACGGGCTCGAAAGGCGCGAAAGATGGGCCGTGGTATTGGCAAGACGGGCCGCAAGAATGCGGATCAACTCCACGGCAGCGTCCGGGTTCTCGCGAATCACGCTGCGAAACAAATCGGCCGAGATGCGCAGTACTTCGACGCGGGTCTTGGCCGTCGCGGTCGCGGTACGCGGCACGTGTCCGAAAATGGCAATCTCTCCCATGATCTCGTTGCGGCCCATGGTACCGATCACGAACGGCCCCTTGGGAAGGTCGACCGATATCTCGATGGTGCCGTCGATCACGACATAACAGGCGTCCCCGACCGCGCCAGCGTGGAATATCTCCTGTCCCGCCGCGTAAGTGAGGCGTTCGCTGCTGAAACAAAGGAGCTTTTGTTTGGCCGGTGTGATCTTGCTGAAGATCGGAAACCTGCGAATTAATTCGACTTCTTGTTCAAGACTCATGGTGGTCTCCCTCCGTGTGTGCGATTAACCGCTCTTGAGCAACCTGTGCAAGGCGCTGTCCCGGCGCAGGAGCTCATCATAGACGCCTTGCTCCACCAGCTTGCCATGCTCCATGACAAGCACCTGGCCAAACCGCTGAGCCAGGTCAACGCGATTGAGTACCCAGTAGACACATGCCCCCTGACGACACGCCAGCACATTCGTGACCAGCCGGTTCTGCGCTGCGGGATCCAGGACCGCCGTCGCCTGATCCAGAATCAGCACCGTAGGCCGTTTGAGCAAGGCCCGGCCGATCGCAACTTTTTGCCGGTCCGGGACCGACAGGCGCGCACCGCCTGTGCC
>JANOUM010000982.1:0-6258 GCA_031416855.1 Rhodoferax sp.
GTCCGCGATGTAGTGCCGGATGATGTCGGCAAAACTCTTGTCGGGCGCCAGCCCCAGGCGCGCCGCCCGGTCCGCCGTGGCACCGGCGGGCCAGTTGGCCACGATGCCCGCGATGCGCGCGTCAGGTTCGAAACGCACCAGCGCGCGAACCGTCGGTCCGGCGACTTCCTCCAGAGCGTCGAGCATGTCGCACACGCGCACATTGAGCGCCGGCAGGTTCAGCGCCAGCCGCCCGCCGAAGGCCTCGCGGCTGGCCTCGAAGACGGCGATCAGGCCTTCGACGGCGCGCGCCGGCGCGGCCATCGGGTGCGACACCTGGTCGTCGACCGGGCAGACCGACTGCACACCGGCCAGGGGCTCGCGGATGATGCCCGAGAAGAAGGAAGATGCCGCGCCGTTCGGTCTGCCCGGCCGCACGGTCACGGTCATGAGGCGCGCGGCGCGCCCGTCGACGAAACCCTTGCGGGTGTAGTCGGCCAACAGGTGTTCACATACCAGCTTCTGGATGCCGTAGGAGGTCTGCGGAGCGGGCAGCGTGTCGTCGGCCACGCGTGCTGGCAGCGCCACGCTGGCATCGGGGCCGAACACCGCCACCGAGCTCGAGAACACCAGCCGCGCCGGCACGCCCGTCGCCTGTCCGGAGGCCCGCAACGCGTCGAGCAGCGCCCGGGTGCTGTCCAGGTTGGAGCGCATGCCCAGGTCGAAATCGAGCTCGCATTCGCCCGACACCGCCGAGGCCAGGTGGAACACGCCGTCGAACGGTTCGTGGCGCAGGGCGTCGCATTGTGCGAGCAGTGCGCCGGTGCGGCCCTGCACGCGACTGTCGGCCAGCAGGTCGGCCGGTGCGGCGATCTGGTCGGCCAGTACCAGCGTGCGGATCGGGCGGCCGTCCAACTGGCCACGGGCAAGCAGGGTGCGCGCCAGTCGTGCGCCGACGAATCCGCCGCCGCCGGTGATCAGAATCTTCATGGTGTGGGCTCCTGGTGGGTGAATTTACAGCGCGGGGTCGAGTATGCCGGGCATGGCGATGAACCCTGGCAGGTGGCGCAGGTTTCCGATCCAGCGCTGCAGGGCCGGGAACGCGACCAGGTCGATGCCGGCTTCGCCCGCCAGCGCGGCATACGGGAAGCAGGCGATGTCGGCAATCGTCGGGTGGGTGGCTGCCAGCCACTCCCGCCCGGCGCTCTGGTTCTCGGACAACTGGTCGTCGAGCAGTCGCAACACCGCGCGTCCACCGGTCTGGCACAGCGGCAGGTCGGCCGGGTAGCCGAAGACGAGGTGCAGCCGCGCGGCGGACACGGTGCGGGTGATGTCGTCGGCGGTTGCCAGCCATAACGTGATGCGAGCGCGCGTTGGCGCGTCGGCCGGGTACCAGCAGCCGTTCGGGTCGTGCCGGCTGGCCAGGTAGACCAGGATCGCCTGTGCGTCTGGCAACAGGAAGTCGCCATCCTGCAGCACCGGCAATTGACCGCGCGGGTTCACGTGGTCGATGAAGGCCGGCGATCGGTGCGCCCGACCAGGGTGGAAGTCGACCGGAATGCGTGTGTACGCCAGCCCCAGCCAGTGCAGCAGCAGGCGCACCTTGTAGCAGTTGCCGGAGAGTTCGTAGTCGTACAGCCGCAGCACACCCACCCGGTTGTCGCTTGTGACGGTCGCGGCCCCGGTCATCAGGAATCCTTCAGGCTGCGCATTGCGCAACTCGCCCGTGGGCCGGTCCGGCGTGGCGCTCATGGCGCACCCTGCGAGTGCACGCCAAAACGCATGCACCGCGCCTGCAGCCAGCGGCGGTAGCCGACAGAGGCGAGGTCGCAGCGCATGTGCGCCTCCAGGGTGCCGTCCAGCGGCAGGCGTCGCGGCCGCTGGCTCTCCAGGATCGGCTTGTCCTGGCCGAAGATCATGTGCTGGAAGCCGATCAACTCGGCGTCACCCAGCGCGTCCTCGAACAGCACCAGCAGGCAATGCGCCACCACGCGCTCCTGGTCCAGCGGCTGGATGAACAGCCCGATCACATCGGACGCGCCGGGGTGGTTCGGGGACGACTTGTAGAGTGCGGCGCAGAACGGCTGCATCACCCGGTAGCGGTACTGGGCATCGATGCCGCCACTCGCCGAGGCAGACGCCTGGGGCTGGAAAAAGCGGCAATCCAGTGCCCACAGTTCCTGCGTCTGCGGATCGGTTTCGACCCGGTATGGCGCCACTGTGGTGTGCGGCACCTTGCCCAGCGTGCCGGTGTGCAGATACGGGAAATGGCCCATGTCCAGGAAGTTCTCGACCACGCGCAGGCCGGAGGTGGCCACACCGATTCCGCCACAGTCCACGATGCGCCGGCCTGGCTGGTCGAACTCCGGCAATGCAAACAGCGGGCGAAGCGGCGTGGCGGCGGTGCAGACCCAGAGGTAGCCGTAACACTCCTGCACCAGGAGCGCCCGCCCCTCGACCCGGCATTGCGGTCGCGCGTCGGCGTCGCGCCACAGCTGCAGCGGTGCCCCCAGCAGTTGGGTATGCACCGGGGCCGCGGCCGAGCTGTGCCGTAGCCGCTCGGCCGGGCCCACGGTGAGCCACTCCTGGCGCACGTTCGGGTCGTCGGTGCCAAAGGTCATGGTGCTGTGGCGGGTGTCAGCCGCTGGCCGATTCGGCATCGGCGCGCAGGCGGCGCAAGGCGGAAAACACGGCGGCGCGCGGCGTGTCTGTGCGTGGCCCGCACGCCCACGCGTGCACGATGACCAGATCGTCCTGCGCCACCTGGAGGAACAGGCGCACCGGCGTGCCCGCCAGGGGGCCGGCCCAGGCCGCCGGCCCGTCCGGCCGCAAGGCGCGCTGGTGTAGCCAGGTGTGGACCGTGTCGAGGCCGGTGTCGAAGGCCAGCGAGCGCAAGAATCCGCCCGGCCCGGTGGCGTCGGCAGGTGCGTCGATGGGTCCCGTAGCCGGGGTCGATGGCGGGCTGCTCGCCAGTCGCACCCAGACCATCTGGCGGGCCTCGGCGGCAGCGCACACGCTGGCATGTGTCTGGCCGGGCACCCGGGCCATGTCGGCCAGTGCCGGGATCACCTCGCACCGACCGGTGTCGGCGGCGAATTCCCAGCCGTGGTAGGCGCAGGACAGGCGCCCGTCCAGGATCCGGCCCAGGCTCAGGCGCACACCGCGGTGCGGGCAGCGGTCGCGCCAGACCCGGGCCAAACCGTCGGCGCTGCGCCAGGCGACGAGGTCCTGCCCGAGTACCCGCGTGGCGACCAGCCGGTCCGCTGCGCCCAGCCTGTGCGCGGGAATCACCGGGTGCCAGTCTGTGCGGGAGGGCATGGGGGGGATTGTCCACAATCGGGCCCAGCATGCTACGCTGGGCCGACCGTATGACTGACATCCCCCATCAGCCGCAGCCGCAGACGCGCGACCTGCCACGCCAGGGGCCTGGCACCGTGCTGGTCATCGGTGCCGCGAACATGGATATCGCCGGCACCACGCCGCACCGGCTGGCCACTGGCGACTCGAGCCCTGGGCGCATCCGCCACGCCCCGGGTGGGGTGGCGCGCAATGTGGCCGAGAACCTGGCGCGCCTCGGGCATCCGGTGCGGCTGTTGTGTGCGGTGGGCGCCGACCTATTCGGCCGCAGCGTGCTGGCGCAGACCCGCAGCGCCGGTGTCGATGTGGATGCGTGCTGGGTGGACGAGGGCGAGGCCACCTCGACCTACCTGTCGCTCCATGGGCCGGATGGCGACATGGTGGTGGCACTCAACGACATGGCGATTCTGGACCGTGTCACGCCGCAGCGCCTGCAACCGCACGCGGACCTGGTGCGGCGGGCTGGCGTGCTGGTGCTCGACGGCAACCTGCCGGAGCCGGCCCTGGTGTGGTTGTTCTCGCTGGGCGGTTTGCCCCCGGTGTTTGCCGACCCGGTATCGGGCTTCAAGTGCCGGCGATTTCTGCCGTGGCTGGGCCGGCTGCATACCCTCAAGGCCAACCGGCTCGAAGCCGAGGCCCTGTGCGGCCAGCCAATGGACAGTGATGCGGCGGTCGTGGCGGTGGCACATTGGCTGCATGCACGAGGCGTGCAGCAGGTGGTGTTGAGCCTGGGCGAGCGCGGCGCGTACTGGAGCACTCGGGATGGCCTGCGGGGCTGGCAGGCCGCCTTTCCAGTCGTCGTGGCCAATGCCACCGGCGCGGGCGACGCCTTGTTGGCAGGATTGGTGCACGGCTACCTGCAGGGCGCACTGCTGGCCGACGCGGCGGGTTTTGCTGCGGCCTGTGCCGCGCTGACGCTCGAGGCCGCGGGGGCGAACCACCCCGGGTTGACAGTGGCAGCCGTACAACAGATGCAGCAGCGGCATCCCGCCGGCACCCAAGATAATGCGCCCTGCATCCACGGCCCTGCCGAGGGTGCAGGGCACCTTGCCTGACCGACCGACCGACGGAAGCTGATGAGCAGCGCCGGGCCGTTCCCAAGGGCGAATTCCGCAACGCGCAGCATGGAGGATTGCTGATGAGCAGCGCCGGGCCGTTCCCAAGGGCGAATTCCGCAATGCGCAGCATGGAGGATTGCTGATGAACACCAACCCGTACCTGGATGTCGCGCCGGAGGTGGCCGAAGCGATCGCGCGCCACCAGCCGGTGGTGGCACTCGAGTCCACCATCATTGCGCACGGCATGCCCTACCCGCAGAATGTGGAGACGGCATGGCGGGTCGAGGCCGAGGTGCGCGCCCAGGGCGCCGTGCCGGCGACAGTGGCGATAGTGCATGGCCGCCTCCAGGCCGGCCTGTCAAAGGCCGACATCGAGCGGCTCGGCCGTGACGGCGCCGCAGTGCCCAAGGTCAGCCGGCGCGATGTGCCCTTCATCGTCGCGGCGGGGCGCAGCGGCGCGACGACGGTGGCCGCGACGATGCTGATCGCCGCCATGGCCGGCATCCGGGTGTTCGCCACTGGCGGCATCGGTGGCGTGCACCGGGGCGCGGCGCAGAGTTACGACGTGTCTGCCGACCTGCAGGAGCTGGCACAGACGCCGGTGGCCGTGGTCTGCGCCGGGGCCAAGGCGATCCTCGACCTGCGCCTGACGCTGGAGTACCTGGAGACCCATGGCGTGCCCGTGATCGGTTATGGCACCGACTGGCTGCCCGCGTTTTACACCGCACGCAGTGAATTCCCGGTCGACTACCGGCTCGACAGCCCGCTCGAGATCGCGCGCGCCATGCAGGCCAAATGGGCCATGGGCCTGGCCGGGGGCCTGGTCGTGGCCAATCCGGTGCCCGACACCTTCGCCATGCCGCGCGAGCGGGTGGACGCCGCGATTGCACAGGCCCTGCGCGAGGCCGAAGAACAGGGCATCAGTGGCAAGCAGTCGACCCCATTCCTGCTGGCGCGCGTCGCAGCGCTGACCGGCGGCGACAGCCTGACCACGAACATCGGGCTGGTGCTCAACAATGCCCGGCTGGCGAGCCATATTGCCGTGCAATACCAGCAGCTCGGTGGTTATGATGCGGTTTCGGGTGCCCGGCCGGCCACCCTGTAGTCTGGCGCGCCGGTAGCCGCGTTATCGGGTAAGCCCGGATTGATGCCGGGAGCCTGGCGTATCTATGCTACCCCTGTCGCAATGCCCTTAACCATCTGAAAGACCTCACCATGATATTCAAGCCCCGACTCGCAGTGTTGGCCCTCGCGGCAGCCGCCACCTTTCAGGCGCAGGCCGAACCGGCCATCATTTATGACCTGGGTGGCAAGTTCGACAAGTCCTTCAACGAGGCCGCCTACATCGGCATGGAGCGCTGGAAGAAGGAAACCGGCAAGCAATACCTGGAGTTCGAGGTGTCCAACGAGTCGCAGCGCGAGCAGGCGATCCGCCGCATGGCCGAGAAAGGCGCCAGCCCGATCATTGCGATGAGCTTCAGCATGGCGTCGGCCGTCGACAAGGTCGCCAAGGATTTCCCCAAACTCAAATTTGCGATCATCGACGACGAGGTAAAGCTTCCGAATGTGCAGTCGTTTAAGTACAAGGAGCATGAGGGCAGTTTTCTGGTCGGCATGATGGCTGCGATGGCCAGCAAGAGCGGCAAGGTCGGTTTTGTGGGTGGGCAGGACATCCCGCTGATTCGCAAGTTCCAGTGCGGTTACGAGCAGGGAGTCAAGTTTGCCAATCCCAAGGCCGAGGTGTTTGCCAACATGACCGGCACCACTGGTGCTGCCTGGAACGACCCGGCGCGCGGCGGCGAACTGGCCAAGGCGCAGTTCGCCAAGGGTGCCGACGTGGTGTTCGCGGCGGCGGGCGGCACCG
>JANOUM010000983.1:0-5987 GCA_031416855.1 Rhodoferax sp.
CAAAGCCGGATGCGGCGCTGGAAATGCCGCCCACCGCCGCGCCCAGGGCGGTACCCAGGTACGCCATCGACGAGTTCAGGCTGAACAGGATCGGGGCGTGCGCTGGCGCGGCGGTGGCCAGCCGCGCCTGCGTGGGCGACATCATGCCAAACCCGGCGACGCCCCAGATGAAGAAGACCACCACCATCGGCAGGTAATGTCCCTGCGTCAACGGCAGCAACAGCATCATGGCGGCCAGCGTCGCCAACTGCATGCGCAGCGTGTCGATCGGGCCAAACCGGTCGCTGGCCCAGCCGCCGGTGAGGGTGCCGGTGACACCCGCCAGGCCGAACACCATGAGGGTCAGGGACAGCGTTTCCGACGTCATCGGGTTGAGTGCCTGGAGCACCGGTCCGGTGTAGGAAAACACGGTGAAGATGGCGCAGAAATAACACAGCGTCAGCACCAGGCTCTGGAACACCGCCGCAACGCGCAGCAGCGCGCCGAGCCCGCGAAAACTTGCAGCCGCGGCCCGCACGTTCGACGGAATCCAGACGCCCACCAGAGCGATCATCAGCGCGCTGACCGCCGCCAGGCCGAGCACCGGTACCCGCCAGCCAAACCGCAACCCCAGCCAGGCACCCAGCGGCAGGCCAACGACGTAACTCATGCTCATGCCCAGGAAGGTCAGCGACAGGGCCTTGCCCCGACGCTGCGGCGCGACCACGGCCACCGCGATGCTGGCCGAAATCGGGGTGAAAACGGCACCGGCGCCCATCAGCACCCGGCCTGCCAGCAACGCGGGCAGGTTTTCAGACACCCCGCAGACCAGCGCGCCACAGGTGAACAGGCCCAACCCCATCTGCAGCGTGGTCCTGCGGGACCAGCTGCCGGTGGCCACCAGCAGCAGTGGCGCCAGCAGGGCGGTCGCGAGCGAATACGCGGTCATTGACTGCCCGACCGCTGCGACGCTGGTGCCGAGCGACGCGGCTACCGGCTGCAACATGCCGGTCAGCAGGAAGGCGCCGGTGCCGATCACGAGGTTGCAGGTCGCAAGCAGGTACAGCAGGCCGGGCATGGTGGGCGTGTGGTCGGACGCGGGTCGTGGGGAGCCGGACGGTGGCCGCTGCGGCGCGCGTGCCGCAGCTCAGTCGAGCCGGGCGCCGGACGGTTTGGCGGGGAACACGGCCTGCAACCTGGCACTCATCTTCAAGCGCGCCCTCAATGCCCGAGGATCTTGGACAGGAAGTCCTTGCTGCGCTCGTTCTGCGGGTTGTTGAAAAAGTCGTGCGGGTTGTTCTGCTCGACGATCTGGCCCTGGTCCATGAAGATCACGCGGTCGGCCACGGCCTTGGCAAAACCCATCTCGTGCGTCACGCACAACATGGTGATGCCCTGGCTGGCCATCTCGACCATCACGTCGAGCACCTCCTTGATCATCTCCGGGTCGAGCGCCGAGGTGGGCTCGTCGAACAGCATGATCTTGGGCGTGAGGCACAAAGCGCGCGCGATCGCCACGCGCTGCTGCTGGCCGCCGGAGAGCTGCAGCGGGTACTTGCCGGCCTGCTCGGCGATGCGCACGCGCGTGAGCTGCGCCATGGCCTTTTCTTCGGCCTCTTTCTTGGGCATCTTGCCGACCCACATCGGCGACAGCGTGAGATTCTCCAGCACCGTGAGGTGCGGGAACAGGTTGAATTGCTGAAACACCATGCCGACCTTTTTGCGTGTCTCGTCAATCGCCTTGACGTCGTCCGTCAGCTCGATGCCGTCCACCCACAAATGGCCCTGCTGGTGTTCCTCCAGGCGGTTGATGCAGCGGATCAGCGTCGACTTGCCCGAGCCCGAGGGGCCGCAGATGACGATGCGCTCGCCGGGCGCGACGTTCAGGTCGATGTCGCGCAGGACGTGGAAGTTGTTGCCATACCACTTGTTGAGCTTGTCGAATTTGATGATGGGTTCAGCCATGGTGTATTGACTTTTAGTTGTGCAGTTGCTGGCTTTCAGGACCATCAACGGGCCTTTCCCCGGTTGACCTGCTTTTCGACCCAGATGCTGTAGCGGGACATGGAAAAACAGAATGCGAAATAGATCATCGCGATGAACAGGTAACCCTCGATCTTGAACGGCCGCCAGTTGGCGTCGGAGTTCAGCGCCAGCGACAACGCGCCGGTGAGTTCGTACAGGCTCACGATGGTGACCAGCGAGGTGTCCTTGAACAATCCGATGAAGTTGTTCATGATGCTGGGCACCACCATCGCCAGCGCCTGGGGCAACACGATCTTGCGCTGCGTCTGCCAGTAGGACAGGCCCAGCGTGGCGGCCGCCTCCAGCTGACCCTTCGGGATCGCCTGCAGGCCACCCCGGATCACCTCGGCCATGTAGGCTGCGGCGAACAAGGTGATGCCGACCAGCACGCGGATCAGCACGTCGATCGAGAAACCCTGCGGCATGAACAACGGGAACATGAACGAGGCCATGAACAACACGGAGATCAACGGCACCCCCCGGATCAGTTCGACGTAGATCGTGCAGAAGGTGCGGATCGCGGGCAGATTGGAGCGCCGACCCAGCGCCACCAGCATGGCGATCGGAAACGCCAGTGTCATCGACAGCGAGGCCAGCAGGATGGTCAGCGGCAGACCGCCCCAGCGGTCGGTCTCGACCTTGGACAGGCCCATCGTATTGCCATACATCAGCGCGAAGAATGCCGCCAGCACCACGATCCAAAGGAGCACCAGCCAGGACTTCCAGAACGCCCGCATGCAGCTGACCACGAGCAGGCCCAGCAGCAGCGTCGTGGCCAGCAGCGGGCGCCATTGCTCTTCAAAAGGATATCGCCCGAACAGGATGATGCGGTGTTTTTCCACCACCACGCCCCAGCACGCACCGACGCCGTCGACCCGGCACGCCTCGAAGTTCGGCAGCCAGGAGGCCCGGAAGATGGCCCAGCCCAACAAGGGGGGGATGGTGGCGAGCAGCGCCGCGCTGATGATGATCGTCATCAACCCGGTGGCCAGGTCGCCGAACAGGTTGATGCGGATCCACGCAATCGGTCCTTCGGTGCTTACCGGGGCCGGGCGGGGGGCGATGGGTTGGAAGGTCTGGGCGGTCATGGTGGCGAGCCTGCTTTCAACGTTCCTTGATCGCCGAACGGGCGTTGTACCAGTTCATCAACAGGGAGGTGGTGAGCGAGGTGGTCAGGTAGACCAGCATCACGATGGCAATGCATTCCACCGCGCGTCCGGTCTGGTTCAGCGCCGTGTTGGCGATTGACACCACGTCCGGGTAACCGATGGCCACGGCCAGCGAGGAGTTCTTGGTCAGGTTCAGGAACTGGTTGGTCATCGGCGGGATGATCACGCGCAATGCCTGGGGCAGCATCACCAGTTGCATGGTCTGCCCCTGGTTCAGGCCCAACGCTGCGGAGGCTTCGCCCTGCCCGCGCGACACCGAACTGATGCCGGCGCGCACCACCTCTGCGACGAAGGCGGCGGTGTAGACCGTGAGCCCCAGCAGCACCGACAGGAACTCGGGGGTCAACGAGCCACCCTGTTCGATCGAGAAGTCACCCTTGACCGGAAAGTTGAACTGGTCCGGGCCACCTCCGGCGTACCAGGCCAGCACACCCACGACGACAAAGATCAAGAACGGCACCCAGAACATGCTCTTGAGTTTGCCGGTGGCCTCGAACTGATGGTAGGACCAGCGGCGGTAAAGCCAGGCCAGCACGGTGCCGGCGATCAGGCCCATGAAGCCCCACAGGTGGCCGATCTCCCAGATCGGGATCGGAAAACTCAGGCCGCCCTTGCTCAGGAACAGCGGCCCCAGCGTCCAGGCATCCTGCGCCGCGGGCAATACCTCGGTGAAGAGCAAGTACCACATCAGCAATTGCAGCAGCACCGGAACATTGCGAAAGAATTCCACGTAGGCGTAACACAGACCGCGCACCAGCGCGTTGCGCGAAAACCGTCCGATGCCCAGCAGCGTGCCGAGGATGGTGGTCAGGATGATGCCGATGATCGCCACCCGCAGCGTATTGGCCAGGCCGACCAGGAAGGCCTGCCAGTAGGGCTCGCCGGAGTCAAAAGGGAACAGGCTCTCGCCGATGTCGAAACCGGCCGGGCCCTTGAGGAAATCGAAACCGCTCTGGATGCCCCGCACCTGCATGTTGTGCATGGTGTTGGAGGCCAGCCACCAGACACCCAGGGCCACGGCCCCGATCGCGATTAACTGGTAGACCAGGCCACGGAAGGCCTGGCTGCGCCAGGACCAGTTTTTCTTGGTCGGAGGAGACTTCTGGGTCATGGGAGCCGCTCTAGAAAGGCCGTCGCGAATCTGACCTACAAAAAAACTGCTGCCGGCCCTTGGAGTGGGGTCCGGCAGCAGCTTGGGTCGACGTGGGGGCTGGTCAGCGAACCGGGTAGGCGTACATCAGGCCGCCCTTGTTCCACAGGTTGTTGATGCCACGCGGCAGGTTCAGCGGCGTCTTGGGGCCGACGTTGCGCTCGAAGCTCTCGCCGTAGTTGCCCACGGTCTTGATCACGCGTGTCATCCAGTCCTTGTCCAGACCCAGCAGCTTGCCGGTGTCCTCGTTGCCGCCGCCCAGCAGGCGCTGGACCACCGGGTCGGTGCTGGTGGCCTTCATCTGGTCGACGTTGGCCTGTGTGACGCCGTACTCCTCGGCTTCCATGGTGCCGTAGATCACCCACTT
This sequence comes from Rhodoferax sp., assembly GCA_031416855.1. Classification (GTDB taxonomy): domain Bacteria; phylum Pseudomonadota; class Gammaproteobacteria; order Burkholderiales; family Burkholderiaceae_C; genus CAISIP01. The sequence goes on from JANOUM010000983.1 coordinate 4,691, forward strand.
GACGATGGCGAACCACTCGTCGTCACCCCGGCGCACCATGGGGCCGAGCGGCTCTTTCGAAATCAGCTCCGGCAGGATCATGTGTTCCTTCGGGTCCTTGGCCACCTTGCTGCGGGTGGACGACAGGCCGGAGGCGTCGGTGGTGTAGGCGATGCAGCGACCGGTGAAATAGGCGTTCTCGGCGGCTTCGAGTTTCTCGAACACGACCGGCTTGATGTTCAGGCCGTTGGCCTTGGAATAGTCGGTCAGGTTCTTTTCGGTGGTGGTGCCGGACTGCACGCAGACGGTCTGGCCCTTGAGTTGCTTGGCGCTCTTCATCTTGCTCTTGACCGGCACCATGAAACCCTGGCCGTCGTAGTAGTTCGTCACCGTGACGCTCAGGCCCAGCGAGGCGTCGCGGGTGAGGGTGAAGGTGGTATTGCGGGCCAGCACGTCGACTTCTCCGGATTGCAGTGCGGTGAAGCGTTGCTGGGCGTTCAGAGGCACGTACTTGACCTTTTCGGGGTCGCTCAGGGTGGCGGCGGCCAGGGCCCTGCAGACATCGATGTCCAGGCCGGACCATTTGCCGGACGAGTCGGCGGCGGCAAAACCCGCCAGGCCGGTATTGACACCACAGACGACCTGTCCACGGGCCTTGATCGCGTCGAGCGTCTTGCCGGCATGGGCCGGGGCTGCGAGCAACGCTCCCAGGGTGGCCACGGTTGCGGCGCCAAGTTGCAGTTTGGAAAATTTCATTGAGCGAGCTCCAGTGAATAAGAAAGTTGTGAGAAGGTAGCCGTTGCAGAGAGGCCGGCTTCGACCACGGAGGCACTGTAGCCGCTTCGGCCGGCGGCGGCATCGGGGTTTACTCGGACACAATATGCATGTTTGGCATGTCTGGCATGTCTGGCATGGGTTGATCAGCCATGCGCAGCTGCCTTTTCGGGCAAAAGCGGCAAGCTTTCTGCCCAATGCGGCCGCACAATGCGCGACGCACGCATCGATTCCTGGAGACACGCCGATGGACCCCTTGGCTACCCCCGTCACCACCGTGGCGCCCGCGCCGCATATCAAGTTCTGGCCGAAACGGGCGCCGCGCAGCATCAGGCCGCCAGCCACTTCGCTGTGGCACAACCTGGCCATCAGTGCCTTGCGTTACCCCGACAAGGCGGCGACGGTTTTTTTCGGGTCGACCCTCAGTTATGCGCAACTGATGCACCAAAGCGAGCGGCTTGCCGCGTGCCTGCACGGCATGGGCGTACGCGCCGGTGACCGCGTGGTGCTGAACATGCAGAACTGTCCCCAGTTGGTGGTGGCG
>JANOUM010000984.1:0-2774 GCA_031416855.1 Rhodoferax sp.
CCGACCCAGCTCAGGTGCCCGATCGTGGTGCGGTCGATGCCGGCCTCGCGCAGCCAGAAGCTCAGCGTGCCGAGCACCAGCAGCAACGGCAGACCAGCGGAGAAGCCGAGCAGCAGCATGCGCAGGCTGGCCGGCTCCAGGTATACGCGCAGGGCTTCGCCCCAACCCAGGGCGGGTTTGTCGAGTGTCGGGGAAGTGTCGGTCATGCACCAGGGTCCAGGTTATGGCTATTATTGACCCATGTGTTGCCTTTGCAATTCCAAACCCGGCGTCTGGTCGTCACGGCGCGCGTTCGTGTTGGCGGCGGGCGCTGCCGCCGGCTCCGCGGCGGTGGCGCAGGTGGATGTGGGCAAGGCATCGCAGTTCCGCAAACTCGTGCCGGCCGACCAGCTTGAGGCAGCGGCGGCGCAGCAGTACGTGCAGACCCTCGGCGAAGCCCGTGCCAAGAGCGTGTTGTTGCCGGACAGCCATCCCCAGTTGGCGCGCCTGCGCTCGATCGCCCAGCGCATCATTCCACACGCCCCCCAGTGGAACAGCCGTGCCAGCAAGTGGCGCTGGGAGGTCAACCTGATCGAGAGCCAGCAGATCAACGCCTATTGCATGCCGGGCGGCAAGATCGCGTTCTACACCGGTATCCTGGACCAGCTCAAGCTCAGCGACGACGAGGCGGCCATGGTCATGGGCCACGAAATGGCGCATGCCCTGCGTGAGCACGGCCGCGAACGCATTGGCAAGACGCAGGCTACCGGCATCGGGCTGTCGGCGCTCTCCCAATTGCTGGGCCTGGGCAACCTGGGCAACGTGGCGGCCGAAATCGGCACCCAGTTGCTGGCGCTGCAGTTCAGCCGCGAGGACGAGAGCGAGGCCGATCTGGTGGGTCTCGAGCTGGCGGCCCGGTCCGCCTATGCGCCGCAGGCGGCGGCCACGCTGTGGCGCAAGATGGGTGGCGCTTCCGGCGGCTCCAACATCACCAAGTTCCTGTCCACCCATCCCTCCGGGCCGCAGCGCGTGAGGGACCTGGAGGCGAATGCACCCAGGGTCCAGACCTTATACGAGAACGCCCGCAAGGGCGGTTGAGGCGGTGCAGCCGACCAGGCGCGGCCCGGTTCGCACTGCGGCTCCGTGCGCATGACCGATCCTGTCATCGTCTCGATATCGAGCCAGGTGGCCTATGGCCACGTTGGCAACTGTGCCGCCGTGCCAGCGCTGCAGGCCCTGGGCTTCGAAGTGCTGGCCCTGCCAACGGTATTGCTGGCCCACCATCCAGGGCACCGGCCGCCGCGCGGGCGTGTGTTGCCCGTGGACGAAATTGCCGCCTTGCTGGACGGCATCGATGAAGTCGGTGCCCTGGCGCGCGCCTGCGGGCTGCTCACGGGCTACCTCGGCCTGCCCGGTACCGCCACCGTGGCCGCTGACGCCGTGGCGCGCCTGCGCCGGTACAACCCGAACGCACTGTACCTGTGCGATCCGGTGATCGGCGACAACGGCCGCGTCTACGTGCGAGACGGCGTCGAGCAGGCCATCCGCGAGCAGCTGCTACCCCTGGCCGATGTGCTGACACCGAACCATTTTGAGTTGGAGCGCCTGTCGGGCCGCCCGGCGTCGACACTCGAGCAGGTCGTCCGCGCTGCGCGCATGCTGGTCACCAGCGGGCCCCAGGTGGTGGTGGTGACCAGCGTCCAGCACGAGCAGACCGGCACGGAACAGGTCGAGACGCTGGCCGTGACGACCGATACCGTGTGGGCGGCCACCACCCCGCGGCTGGCGCGGGTGCCCAACGGTGGCGGTGACCTGCTGGCCGCCATCCTGCTGGGGCGCCTGGCCATGGGAAACAGCCTGCCCGACGCGCTGGGCCACGCCGTGTCGGCCGTGCATGTCGTTTTGCGTGCCAGTGAGGGCGAGCCGGAACTGCGCCTGGTGGCCGGCCGCAACCAGTTGCTGGACCCGCCGGGCCTGGCATTGCGCTCGGTTACGGTCTCCTGAGGGGCTGTGCTGCCTGCTTCAGCACCTGGCCATGGGAGTGCGGCACGGGCCCCGCATGGCGGTGCCCGGTGTGGCGCTGGTGGGCGCTGGCCCCAGCCACGGCTTGCAGTCGAGCACTGCATAAAGCGGCAGGCGGCGCGTCGGCTTGTGGTGGAGCAGGCGGGTTGGCCCGGGTGACGGCCTCCACATCAGGGCCACCTGATGCTGCCGGGAAGCAAGCCTGAGCGGCGACCGGCAGGGCGTCCGTCGTCGACCCTGCTGCGCGTGGGGCCCGGCCCGGCTTCAGGCGGGCTCCCGGGCCAGTGCCAGCACCACGTCGAGCAACACGTTGGCGCCGCGGCACAGATCCGCAGCCGTGGTGTGTTCCCGCGGGTTGTGGCTGATGCCAGCCACACTGGGCACGAAGACCATCGCCGAAGGGCATATCCGGGCCATCATCTGTGCATCGTGCCCGGCACCGGAGGTCATGCGCCGGCTGCTGTATTGGCGCAGTGCGGCGGCGGCCTCGATCCTGCGGACCAGACGCTGGTCGAACTGCACCGGTTCAAACCGGGCCAGGGTCCGGGTTTCAATGGCCACCCCGTTCTCCTGTGCCAGCCGAAGTAGAAAACCGGCGAGTCCACGCTCGGCCGAGCGCAGCCCCGCCTCGTCCGTGTTGCTCGATGCGATCGATCAGGGTGGCCTGTGAGATGCCGTGATCCGCCAGCCACTGCGTCTGACGCGCCCGCACCGACGGTGCGTCCTGGCCGACAAGCGCCGCGTAAACACCTGGCGCCGTGGCGCCTTCGGTG
>JANOUM010000985.1:0-3800 GCA_031416855.1 Rhodoferax sp.
CTTGCAACGATTTTTGAACGACTGGCAGCCACTGCTGCGCGAGACGCGGCGTGACCCGCGTTGCAAGGGTCTGATCCGCTGGGCGCTGGATGTGGATCCGCTGGCGATATGACTTGCTATCCGTATGGGCCGGGGAGCGGACATCTGGACATGCTGGAGTGAAACACGCAGGCTAAGATCGCGCACGCATCAAAAGGGCATGCGCGCCGCTCATCCGTGCGCTTGAATCCAAGGCTTGCATCGCCATGAACCCGACTCCCAAGGCCGCCCTGTGCCTGCCCATGGACCCGCCTCTGGTGGGCGCGGTGGCCAAAATGATCGACGCGATCGGCAGCCCCGGCTGGTACGACGCGGTGCTTGATCTGCTGGGCACGGTGTGCGCCGCCGACTCCGGCGGGGCGATGCTCTACCACCGCAACCAGCGCCCGCTCAGCCTGCTGCACCGCTTTGACCCGCAGGAGCGCTTGCTGCCGCGCGACGCCTATCTGAGCGGCCCTTACGCGCTCGACCCGCACTACCAGTTGTTCGCCAATGGCTGCCCGAGTGGCGTGTATTGGCTCGACGACATTGCGCCCGACGACTTCTACCAAAGCGAATACTTCCGCCTGTTCTACTCGCAGATTGGCCTGTCGGACTCGATCGACCTGCAATGGCGCATCGACGAGGACATGGCACTGGACATCTTCCTCGAGCGCAGCGTGCGCCACGCCAAGTTCGACGCGGGCGATGTCGTGGCGCTCAAGCTGCTGCTGCCGATCGTCAGCGCCGCCGCCGCCAAGCACCACCAGCAGACTGCCGCCGGGCTGCGTGACGCCGATCACCAGACCCACCTCAAGGTGCAGAGCACGATCGCCCACTTCGGCAGCTCGGTGTTGACGCGGCGCGAACGCCAGGTGCTGTTCTACATGATCAGCGGCTACTCGTCGGCGCTCACCGCCGAGCGCCTGGCCACCAGCGAAGGCACCATCAAGAATCACCGCAAGAACATCCACCGCAAACTCGACATCGGCTCGCAGGCCGAACTGTTCGCGCTGTTCATCAACTGCATTCCGTTCGCCCAAGCCCATGGCCAGGCCGATCCGTTGCGCGCCTACCAAAGCCGGCCCACGGGTGCTGTCAGTGTTTGACCGGCTGGCGGTGCAGGTCTGATACGGCGGGGCGCGATGGCGCCGGATGGAGAGTCGTCGATCAGCCTCGGCCCCGTTGCCTTCGGCTCAGCCGGTTTGTCCAGGCAGATACACCCCTTTCCCGTGGTCGCGCAGCCAGCGCTCGATGTCGATTCCGGTGTCCAGCGGATGCAGCGGTCGCGCCACAGCGGCAAACGGCAGGCGCACGTAGTCCAGCGTACACAGGGCGCCGCTGTCGCAGACGATGGTCTCGCCGGCGATGGGGTCGAAGGCAGCGCGAAAGTGTTGCATCGACTTCAGCGCCACGACGCGCTTTTCTTGCGGACGGATGCCGAAGGCCTCGAACTGCTGCAGGTCGAGGATCTGGCCGCGACGGCTGACGACGAGGATCTCGATGCCGCGCACGCGGATCACCGCGGTCGGCCCCCAACTGCGCGCCAGGCCGCCGATCATGGCGCCGCTGCCGATGTAGTCGCCGTTGTATAGCGCGACCAGCGTAGCGCTCAGCGCCAGCGGGCCGCCGCCGAAGCGCGCATCGGTCTTGCCGCCGAGTTGAATTCCCACCTCCTGGCCCGGTGCGCAGCCTTGCAGTTGCTGCACAGTCTGCGCATCGGCCAGCGCGCCGAAGCAGGCGTCGCCGACGCCTGCTTCGAGCAGGGCCGCGAGCAGGTTCGTCGAATCGCCGTAGGCACCGCCGCCGGGGTTGTCGGCATAGTCGGCCACGATGATCGGCCGCTGCGGCGCCGGTGTCGCCGACGCGTAGGCCTTGCAGCGCGCCGCCGCCTGGGCCACGCCGAGGTAGCGGTTCAGGCGCTCGTCGCGCCGCGCCCAGATGTCGTCGGCCAGTTCACCGGCAAAGCGCAGCGGCTCCTGCATGTCTCCTTGCGCGGTGACCAGCACCGTGGGGCCGACCTCGGCCACGTCGGCATTGGCAAAGCCGGCGTTGATACTGACGGCGAAAACATCGGGCTCTTGCTCGAAGGCGCGCGCGCGCCGCAGGCGCTCGATCATCGCGCCGCGGTCGGTGCGCCCGCCGCTGGCTTCTTCGAGCATCGGTCGCGACACGCGCAGCGTGCGCGGGGCAATCTCGCCGCGCATCGTGCGCTCGAGCAGATCGGCGGCATGGCGGCCGGTGGCGCGCATGTCGGTGTGCGGATAGGTCTTGTACGAGACGATGATCTGCGCGTGCCGGCACATGGCGCGGCTGACGTTGGCATGCGGGTCGAGCGTGATGGCAATCGGCAGCGCCGGCCCGGCGATGGCGCGCAGACGCCGCAGCAACTCGCCTTCGCCGTCGTCGAAGGCCTCGGTCACCATCGCGCCGTGCAGGCCGAGCAGGATGCCATCGGGCCGCATCGCGGGGTCGCGCGCCGCGGCCAGGATGGTCGCGCAGATTTGCTCAAAGGCCTCTTGCACTACGCGCCCTCCAGGCTGCGCGTCGGCGCTCAGCACATGCTGCAGGTTCCACTGGTGCGCGCGCGAGGCATCGAGAAAGCCCGCCAACTCGGTGTTGGCCTTGCCGCGCGCGGCAATGGCTTCGGCCCCGCGCAGAACGCCGCGCTCGGCGAAGCAGGCCGCTGTGGTGGGCAGCACGCAAAAGGTGTTGGTCTCGTGCTTGAACTCGGCCGTCAGCACGGTGAAGGGTTTGCCTACCGTCATGGCCTCAGCCAAGCGGGTGGTGGCAGGCGAACTCGTGCCCTGCATCCTTAACCAGCGCCGGCCGCTCGCTGCGGCAGCGCTCGCTGGCGTTCGGACAGCGCGCGGCATAGGCGCAACCGGCGGGCAGGTTGAACGCGTCGGGGATTTCGCCCGACAGGCGCGTGATGACACGCCGCCGCTGCGGGTCGGGCTCGAAACTGCTGTCCATCAGGGCGCGGGTGTAGGGGTGGCGCGGCGCGGCGCTGGGCGTTGGCAGCACTTCGACCACGCGGCCCAGATACATCACCACGATGCGGTCGCAGAAGTAGCGCACCAGACCGAGGTCGTGCGAGATGAAGAGGTAGGTCAGGCCGAGGTCGCGCTGCAGTTTTTCGAGCAGGGAAATGATCTGCGCCTGGATCGAGACGTCGAGCGACGCCGTGGGTTCATCCAGCACCACCAGGGACGGCTCCAGCGCCAGCGCACGACCGATGCCGACGCGCTGCTTCTGTCCGCCCGAGAGTTGGTGCGGGTAGCTGCCAGCGAGAGTCGGACCCAGGCCCACCATCGCCATCAGGGCCTCAACCCGGGCGGCTGCGGCGCCGGGCGCGAGCTTCATGCCTTGAACCAGCAGCGGCTCCATCAGAGCGTCGCGCACGGTGTAGCGCGGGTCGATCGACGAGTACGGATCCTGGAAGACAAACTGCATGCGTCGGCGCAAGCGGCGCAGCTCGCCCGAGGGCAGGCTGCCCAAGTCGGCGCCGTCGAAGATCACCTGGCCGCTGCTGGCCTCGAGCAGACGCAGAGCCAGGCGCGCCAGCGTCGATTTGCCGCAGCCCGACTCGCCGACCACGCCGGTGACCTGGCCGCGCGCAATGTCGAGCGAGACATCGCCCACGGCCGTCATCGTGCGCGACTTGCCAAACAGGCTGTTGCGGCTGGAAAAACTGCGTGTCAGCGCACGCATCTGCATCAAGGGGCCGCTGGGTGCTGTTTCAGAGGATGGCATCGGCATGCTCGGCGCTTCCTGGGAAA